>JAPPJC010000004.1 GCA_028820455.1 Acidimicrobiaceae bacterium | reverse complement strand
CTGGTGTGGGGTCTGATACCGGTGATACAGAGGTAGGATCTGACACTGGTGTGGGTAGGGTTGTGACTATCACGATTGAGAGTTGGAGAGTGGATGATGCTGCGATTTGGGAGGGTGAGGTTATTCCAGTCTTCGAGGCTGAGTTTCCGCATATCAATGTTGAGTTCAATCCAGTATCTCCCACAGATTACGACGCGGTGTTGGATATGCGTCTTGTGGAAGGAACAGCAGGTGATGTTATCACTTGTCGTCCTTTCGATGTTTCGCTGGGGTTGTTCGAGCGTGGTGACCTGGCTCCGCTCACAGATTTACCGGGCATCGACGGTTTCAGTCGTGTTGCGCGAAGTGCTTGGGTAACTGATGATGGTAGCACACCTTTTTGCGTGCCGGTGGCTTCGGTTATTCACGGGTTCATTTACAATCGGAGTGTTTTTGATGAGCTTGGTCTCAGCGAACCGGCGACTGAGGATGAGTTTTTCGCGTTGTTGCAAGCCATCGCCGATGACGGTGCCTATGAGCCACTAGCGATTGGCACCGCGGACTTGTGGGAGGCAGCGACTGTGGGTTTCCAGAATATCGGCCCTAACTATTGGAAAGGAGAGGAGGGCAGGCTAGCACTCATAGACGGTTCTGGTAGTCTGACCGATCGGGTTTATGTGGATGTTTTCGCTACGCTTCAGCGGTGGTCTGAGTATCTCCCATCAGGTGCTCGGGCTGTTAGGTATGCGGATGCTCAGGATTTGTTCACACTCGGTCGGGCTTTGGTTTACCCGGCGGGGTCGTGGGAGATAGCTGGTTTCAACGCGAACGCCGACTTCGAGCTAGGAGCGTTCCGATCCCCTACTAAACAAGTGGAAGATGATTGCTACATCAGTGACCACACCGATATCGCATTGGGGATGAATCCCGCGACAGTCAACCCGGATGCTGTGAGGGAGTTCCTGTCATGGGTAGCGTCACCGGTGTTCGCTTCTGTCTACACGAATGCGTTGCCAGGGTTTTTCAGTCTTCAAGACACCCCAGTAGTCCTTGAGGATCCATTAGCTGAAGAGTTCTTATCGTGGCGTGATGAATGTGAATCCACGATCCGCAACTCGTATCAGATGCTCTCTCGGGGTACACCCAACTTTGAAAACGAATTATGGATCGTAAGTGCTGGTGTGTTAAACAGCGACCTGACCCCTGAAGAAGCCACCACGCGACTCCAAAAAGGCCTTGACTCCTGGTATACCCCACGCAACGGCCCTACCACAAAACCCCAGGACTTATCAGAGAACAACCAGTACTGAATTAAAAGCCAGAATCAAATCCCGCAACGGTGTGAAGCAGTGGTGAACCCAAGCACTCGACTCAAGCTGATACAAACACTGTATGCCCGTACGCGAGAGAACTGATCGACTTTTCAAGTGGCAACATGTAGAAGAACAAAGCGAACCCGATACAATTCACTGCCGAGAGAATGGTATCATGACAATGATACAGGAGTAACGCAATGAGCAAGGTTGTATTGATCACAGGGGCGTCGTCCGGCATGGGTCGTGAAGCTGCGGTCCTGCTAGCCGAAAAAGGCCACCGTGTCTACGGAGGTGCACGCCGGGTCAACCGCATGCAAGACTTAGCCAAGCACGATGTCACCGCTATCGAGATGGATGTCACAAAAAGTGAAGACAACGAACGGGCCGTGAGCCAGATCATTGAAAATGAGGAGCGTATCGACGTTTTGGTCAACAACGCGGGTTTCGGCCTTTATGGACCGGTCGAAGAAATCCCCCTCGACAACGCGAGATACCAGTTCGAGGTGAACTTGTTCGGCGCAGCTCATCTCACTCAGCTGGTCTTGCCGCACATGCGAATGCAAGGTTCAGGTCGGATCGTCAATATCTCGTCTATGGGAGGCAAAATTTTCATGCCCTTAGGGGCCTGGTATCATGCAACCAAGCATGCTCTGGAAGCTTGGTCGGATTGTCTGCGCATCGAGGTCTCGCCCTTCAACATCCAGGTTGTTATCATCGAGCCAGGAGCAATAAAAACCGACTTCTACAACGTGATGAGCACCCAGCTGAAAAAGTATTACAACGAAGACACCGCTTACAAGGCTCTGCTTGAACCGTTCATCAAGATGATGGGCGACCCGAATACCGCAGATCGTAGTACCGAACCCCAAAAGCTCGCTGAAGTGTTCGCCGAGGCCGCAACCACCGATAAGCCACGCCGGAGGTACGTCAAAGGAACGATGGCACGGCCCTTGATGTTCACCAGGAAATGGCTAGGCGACGGGGCTTACGAGGCTATGCTGCGCCGCTTATTCCGATGACAGAACTGATGTTCGCGTAGTATCTCGTTTGTAATACCCGAATGTTTCTCCCGATGATCTCCCCCATCTGTGCGCACCTCCTGTAACACGGTAGGTTTAGACAGGCTGGTACCGATAACAAGCATCCAGAGGGCTTGTGGTTTTGCGCTTGATTTGGGTCTCGTTGTTGAACACAGTGATGACTCTGCCACTCGTGCATCCGTTGATCCCGATGGCCCCGACTGTGTGTTTCGCATGGGTTGTATCCGATGGTGGATACGGGGGTGGTCTTTTCGTTGTCCTGCGTATATGGATTCTCAACAGAGCATCTCGAGACTGATCATCCACGGCGAGTACTTCCACACCGCCGAGTCCCACCAATAGCCCTCAAATTCGTGTAAGATCAGATTCCACAGGGATCCTCCAGACTTCAAGTGATACTTCAACATTGATTCTGGGGGGGGCATCCCTCCCTAATTCACGCGCGAACCCTCAAATCCCGACTCCGACCACAAACGCGAAGAGGCGGATTATGTCGTGTGGGAGATCATGTTATTGGTCGTTGTTGAAACGCGCGTACCACGGCGTGTATCATCACATAAGGAATGGAGACACCCGTTGACAGAGGCATCCTCGAAACTGTGCAAGACCAGATAGCAGATTTAGGCAAAAGGATGAAAGCAATGGAAGACAAACAGCCACAATCTATGGTTAATGTCGATAATACCTTAATGTCGATAATACCCAAGCTCAGAAGAAGTAGACTGACAATGACATCAAAATTGAAACGCTGTCTCCCACACTTCAAGCCCATAAACCCACCAGAGACTCTGCCATGGCAACAAACACGAAACCCTCCGCCATTACAACCCTCTTATGTGTTGCAATCCTATGCGTCTTAATTCTCAGCAGCTGCACAACAAACCAACCAAACAACCCCACACTACCCACCGCTACCGCCCGGCCATGGCTGACTACCACAACCACCCTCCGTGGGCAACCCCTCATACCTCCTGCTACTACTGGCCCGGTTACCGGTGTTGGATCCGGGGACTTGCTGGACAGGGTCTTGAAGCGCGGCACATTGAACTGTGGTGTATCCGGCCATGCAGTAGCCTTCTCCGAGGTTGCTCCCGATGGCTCCATAACCGGTTTCGACGTTGACTACTGCCGCTCCGTAGCCGCAGCACTCTTCGGTAACGCCGACGCTGTTGACTTGATCACATTGAGTGCCGCCGAACGCTTCACCGCATTACAGACCGGAGACGTCGACTTGCTGATGCGCAACACCACCTGGACTCAAAGCCGCGACACCCAAATAGGTTTGAGTTTCGGTCCTACAACCTACTACGACGGCCAACAATTCATGGCCCGAACCAGTGACGGTTTCACCTCCACATCGCAAATCAGCGACTTGACCGGTGCTACAGTGTGCACAGTAGCAGACACCAGCCTCGAAGAGAATCTCAATAACGCCGTCCAAGACGCCAGCATCGACGAGGACGCCAGCATCGACCCCATCATCACAATAAATACCTACAGTTCCTTCAACACTGTCATGGACGACTTCGTAGCGGGCGTCTGTGATGTCATCACCACCGACGGTTCAGCTCTCACCGCTCGCAGAGTCGCACGGCAACCCAGCGATCAGAAATGGGTGATCTTCCCATCCATCCCGATTTCCAGAGAACCTTTAGGCCCGGTCTACCTCCAAAACGAAGCACGCTTCGCAGATGTCGTCAACTGGACCGTCTACGCCACTATCATCGCGGACGACAAAGGCATAACATCGTCCAATGTCGACGCCATGGCTGCGAACCCGTCCGACAACGAGGCTGCTCGCCTGCTCGGTGGTGCAGATGAACTCCAAAGCGGGATGGGTCTTGCCTCTGACGCCTTCCTACAAGTAATCAAACAAGTCGGCAACTACAATGAAATCTACTCCCGCAACCTCAACCCCGTAGGCCTCACCCGCGAAGGCTCCCTCAACGCCAACTGGCGAAACGGAGGCCTAATAATCGCTCCCCCCGCCCGCTGAACCTTCCCGACCCCACCTCAGCCCGCTCAACAAGCCTGCCCTCCGCTTCCCCCGCCCATTGAATCTTCGCTAAAGTGCACTACGGTTAATCGGACATGATTATCAGAGTCCAGTCTTCACGATCCCATAACACCGGCACCATGATAGACATCAACTGTAGCCGGGTATATTGAAAAATGATGATTATTCACTGAACAACCCGTCTAATAACTCCAGGTGCATCGGATACCTCAGTTGCATCCACCCATGGAAAGCCAGGTCACCCTTTGTGTCTCTCCTGGAGAGTCCTCGAGCGGCGGGAAGCTGTCCACACTCAGAGCAGGCATGGCTTCACGCAATTGCCCCCGAGCGGCGGGAAGCTGTCAGTTCAGCAACATTCAGTTTGGATATTGTGAACCACACTTTAGAGACAAACATGCGCAGAACTATGTACAATCATGCGTGCGGCCATCAAAGAAATCAAACGCGAATAGCTGTCGCCCAGCTGGGATTCATCGACTACTCCGCGGACGCCTGCCGCACTGCGAGCACATCTCCGAGTACCTATCTACGGTGGACATGCCCGAAAAGAGCTGACTGTAAAGTGGGTGAAGCGCAGACATTTACGGGACTGCACAGGTTCAACTCGTTCATCTGAAGCGAACCTCTTACCCTGTTAGAAAGTTTTAAGGCTTAACTCTAATTAGTGATGGGGATTAGTAAACTAAAATCATTATCCGAGAAAGGAGGCAACCACGATGGAACGAGTTCGCAGTGGTAGCCATGTTGTAACAACGGTTGCCAGTGAACAGGTACACGCTTTCGTTCCTAATGCTTTGCCTCCCGATCCGCCATTGGGGATCACGAAGCTACTGCCTGCGCTAGAAGGAGCACATCTAGCGTTGGGCAGACTCGACGGAGCGGTACATCACCTTCCCGGCCCGCGACCGCATCGTTGAGTTGACGACTTACGAAGCTCAGTCAATTCAAGCTTGCAAGTCTTGAGCTTTTCAAAAGCTGTCGCCTGGAAGCTTCAAATTCGGTGCCATCAACGCCGGTGATTATATATGGACTATTCTCGCCTGGAAATATCACTACACGGCACTCCATTCCTAGCATCTAGATGTGTGTTTCGCATAGGTTGTATCCGATGGTGGATGCAGGAGGGTGACCTCTTTTGAGTGCGACTGTGGGTTCTGTGGTAGTTGTAGTAGTGTAGGAAGCCTTTGTGGGGTCGTTGTGCGTTGTGTTTGTTTAGTGTCATAACTGCCACTACATCACTAGTGCGATCAGGGCGGCGAGCATGATACTGCAGCCGTTGTCATGGGGGGTTCTGGATGGGAATTGTAGTTTTATGTTGACTGATTGGGTGGGCTGAGTTCAATCGTGTA
>JAPPJC010000033.1 GCA_028820455.1 Acidimicrobiaceae bacterium | reverse complement strand
CTCAAATGGGCCACCCCCGCATCCACCATCGGATACAACCTATGCGAAACACACAACTAAACAATCCGGAAAGGATTTGAAGATGAATGATCTTGATACGATGCGTCATTCTTGTGCCCATGTCATGGCCGCAGCGATTTCAGAGATTTGGCCGGATGTCCAGTTCGGGGTAGGGCCGCCAACCGCAAACGGATTTTATTATGACGTGCTATTCCCGTCGCCGATCAGTGAGGATGATCTGAGACGCATCGAGCGTGCTATGAGGTTGATTCAGCGTCAAGCACTGCCTTTTAAGCGGATTACCCGCTCCATTGGTGAAGCTATTCATATGGCAGAAGTCGACGGGCAATATTTCAAGAAGGAACTACTGGAGTTGCTCCGGGATACGGGCAGCACGGCTATAGCTGATGAAACAGGTGATGATCATGTGGTGGATACCGCCATGGTTGATGAAGTCAGCTACTACTCTGTAGGCGATTTCGAAGATCTCTGTCGAGGTCCTCATGTGGCCAGTTCCAATAAAGTCGGCTATTTCAAACTTACACATCTAGCAGGTGCTTATTGGCGCGGTGATGAAAAACGTGAACAGCTTCAGCGCGTTTACGGCATATGTTATCGGACTAAGCAAGACCTGAAGAATGAGATAACTCGTCTTGAGGAGGTGAAGCTTCGCGATCACCGTCGTCTAGGACGTGAAATGCGGATTTTCCATCTATCTCCAGAAGTCGGTAGTGGGCTACCACTTTGGCTTCCCAATGGAACGATTCTAAGAGACGAACTCGAGTATTTGGCCAAAGAGCATGAGCGTGCCGCGGGGTACGAACGGGTATCTACACCACATATCACGAAGGAGGAACTGTACTATACGTCGGGCCATCTTCCATACTATAAAGACGATATGTATGCTCCTTTGGACATCGATGGCAAGAATTACTACCTCAAACCGATGAACTGCCCTCACCATCATCATATTTATCTGAGTCGCCCACGTTCTTATCGGGATCTACCGGTTCGGCTCGCAGAGTACGGTCAAGTCTACCGTTATGAGGATTCCGGTGCACTTTCAGGGATTATCAGGACTCGGGGTTTCTGTCAGAACGACGCTCATATCTACTGTGATATCGATTCGGCTAAGGATGAGTTCATCCGTGTCATGGAGATGCACGCATCGTTTTATGAGCTTCTGGGAATATCAGATTTTTATATGAGTCTCTCATTACCTGACCTCAAAAATCTTGATAAGTATGTTGATGACACCGAGGCCTGGAAAGCAGCACTCGAGATTATCGTCGAAGCGATGCAAGAAAGCGATTTGCCCTACATCGAAGTTGAAGGGGAAGCGGCTTTTTACGGTCCGAAGATAGATTTCGTCATCAAAAGCGCGATTGGTACGGAATACGCGATCTCAACGAATCAACTCGACTTTTTGGCGGCTACCCGCTTCGGGCTTACTTACAGAGGACAGGATGGTCAAGATCATCCTGTGTATGTTATCCACCGAGCCCCTCTCGGTTCTCATGAAAGATTTATAGCGTTTCTTATTGAGCACTATCGCGCAGCATTCCCGATCTGGCTTGCACCTGTTCAAGCTATAATCGTTCCTGTCTCCGAAAAGTTTTACGATTATGCAGCTTCAGTCTGCAAAGACTACCGTTCACCTAAAGTTCGTAATGGCAGCCTTGGCCTGAGAATCGATGTCGACCAGTCGTCAGCACGAATGCAGAAAAAGGTGCGAAATGCAGTTCTCAAAAAAATGCCCCTGATTCTAGTGGTTGGTGCTAAAGAAGAACAAGATGGCACAGTATCGGTACGAACTCGTGAAGGAATAGATTATGGGCCAGTCAAGAAAGACCATCTCCTGCAACTGTTGATTGAAGTGTCCGAATCCAGAAATGATCGACTATTGTATGATGCCCTGGATGCATCGAAGTAGTCGACGATACTGGTGGTTGTAACTGTACTTGAATAGGTGAAAAGGCCGCTGGTAAGGCAGAGGCTTTTGGAAGGGGTTCAGACCAGCGAGTTTTTGCGGTTACTTTAAAGGTTGTGAATCTGGTTGAAGTGTTTGCTGTGTCGATATGACTACTGCTAATGATCTGCTCAGTCGAGTGAAAGCTGATATCCGAGAAGTGAGCACGACAACAGCAGAACGTCTTTTAAGTGAAGGCTGGCTGCTGCTTGACGTACGTGAAAGCGGTGAATACGAGCAAGGAAGCATTGCAGGTTCGGTGCATATTCCGAGGGGCCTACTCGAGCTGCAAGTCACAAGCCGTGTCCGTGATCGCAGTACCCCTATTGTAACTATGTGCGCGGGTGGAGTGAGGTCTGCTTTTGCGGCTGCAACTCTTGCAGAGCTTGGATATGTTCAAGTGGCTTCTATGCGAGGTGGATTCAACCAATGGAAAGCTGAAGACAGGTACCAGTCTCCGCTGTGCACATTTACTGCGGATCAGCGTGATCGGTATGCGCGTCAGCAACAAGCAACCCGAGTCCGCTCCGGGGAGTTAGTGCTTACTGCGGATCAGCGTGATCGGTATGCGCGTCAGCTGGTGATACCCGAGATAGGTGAAGAAGGCCAGATCAAGCTTCTTGAAGCCAGAGTTTTGTTGTTGGGTGTGGGAGGATTGGGTTCGCCGGTTGCACTTTATTTGGCAGCAGCGGGTGTAGGTACTCTCGGTGTTGTTGATATGGACGCGGTTGAGTTGTCGAATCTACAACGGCAGGTGCTTCACAATTCTCAGAGTGTGGGTGAACGAAAAGTAGATTCAGCTGAGCAGGTTATCTCAGCTTTGAATCCCGATGTGAACGTCATTACCTACAAAACCCGCTTACGAACCGAGAATGCTGCAGACATGATGAGTGGCTATGACGTGGTGGTGGATGGTTCCGATAACTTTGAAAGCAGGTATATACTCAGCGATGCCGCAGCTGCGCTTGGTATTCCAGTGGTGCATGGTTCAGTGTTTCGTTTTGAGGGGTTGGTCACAGTTTTCGACCCCCGAAAGGGCACTACTTTCAGGGATATGACACCCGAAATGCCGTCTAGCAGCCTTATTCCTAGTTGTTCGCAAGCAGGAGTTTTGGGAGTTTTGCCGGGAATTATCGGCGGGTTACAAGCTTCAGAAACTTTAAAACTAATACTCCAAGTCGGTGATTCGCTGGTAGGCCGTCTCCTGGTTTTCGATGCTTTGGAAACAAGTTTTACAGAGCTGGAATTGACAGAAGAGACTTAAAACTTCAGCATTTTCAGCTGGTTCGAGTCGGAGTGCAGCTAGGAGTGTAAGTACCTGCTGGGTTTAGGGTAAGAGAGTATCTAGAGTAGAGGTGCTGAGTTCTAGGGTTGGGGTGTCCAGTGGTTTTGTTTGATGTCGGGCCACCAGGTTGTGGTGCCTTGTTCGAAGTCGGTGGGGTGGGTGAAGTGTTTGCGGTAGCCGGTTGTGAGGTTGCCGTTGGTGTCGCTGCGTGCGAATAGTCCGCGGTGTTTGACTGTTATGCTGCCTTGTATTTCTATTGTGGGGTTGTTGCCTGTTTGGCGTGGCAGGAACCATTGATCCGCTATCAGTCCCCCCGCGGGTGCTAGTATTGCCACGTTGGCGAGTTTGAATCCCATGAAGTCGCAGAGCTCGTGCAGGGGGACGGGATCTTCCATCACGTAGGCGGACCAGTGGTCGCTGGCGTAGCCGATGTGTTCTGTAGTACTGTTGAAGAGTCTGGTTACCAGGGTTTTGGGTGCGTTGAGCGGGTTGTCTAGTTTATTAGTGTTTGGCAGATAATCAGGGTGGAACTCGTCTGTGTTGAAGCCGCCTTTTGGTGGAGTATCGGGGCCGTGATGGGTGTGTTGTGTTATTGTGTGCGACGCGTTTGTGAGGTTTATGGTTGTTGCTGGGACGTCGGGGCTCATATGGTTTAGATCGTCTTTTTTGTAGTGGGCTTGGTGCGTGTCGTCTGCGGCTACTACGTCTTTCATGTGTGTGTTGGGCCCGTGGTAGGGGCTGCCCATGTAGGGGTCGTGATTGTTGGGGAGGCTGAAGTCTATGGGCTGCCATTTGAGGTCGGGGTCTGGTTTCCAGTCCGGCCAGCTGACGCAGTACGCGTCGTCTTCGGTGCAGTCTGGCGGGTTTGGCGGCGAGTTGGTTCTGACGCAATCTCGTGGTTCGCCGTTGGGATAGCTAGCGGGTTTCGGGGTTGGCCACGGTTGCGGAGGCCAATCAGGAGCAGCAGGAATCCAACTATCCCACACCCAATACTCCGGATGATACTCGTGCATGACGGCGTTGAAAACGAAACCATCCTGATTGCAGGCGGGTAGCTCTGGATGGGGGTTTACGTTTACGTAGTAGACGGTACCGTTGGCATACTCCGGGGGATCATTGCTGTCTTGGTATTCGATGGGTGGTTCCGTGAATGGGAGGGACAACGGAAGACTAGGAAAATTGCCGGGAGAAGTACCAGCTGGTCTCATAGCATCCTTCAGGTCTTGTAGTAGTGTGACATTTTTTCCACGCCCGCAGGGCATGCCCTTGGGATTACCATGATAATAGGACGGTGTGTACTTGTGAGGCTTCGGGTGGCTAGGTGCTACTGCGTTGTTGATACAGCTCTGTTCAGCAGGGGTTATGATACCGTCGCCGTTGTCACAACCTTTATGAGGATCATGCCAATCATACCAAGCCTGCCGGTGGGTGATATACGTCCCGTTGTCTATAGGATTGTTGCCACTATAGTATAGTGTAGGCGGTGGACTACCGTCTGGGGTATACAAGGGAGGCGTATTATCGACAGCAAGATACGGTTCCTGCCCTGACGCCGTGAAAGGCATATCCCCAGCAAAATCACAACCGTCCACAGTAGTACCACACGGAGCACTGCTAAAGCTCTTAGGATGAGAGAACCCGCTAGGGAAGTCACCAGGATACTTGTCATCGTATTTTTGCAGGGCAGTATTATACGCAGTCTCCTTACCGAGGTAGTCAATTCTACCCACATTATAATTGCTAGGATCGGGTGGCGGGGTGCTGGCGTCGTTCCGGTAGTCAGCTTCTTCAGTACTCGCGCAACTTGATTCGTCGTCTGGGTCTTCATTTATGGGTGTATTGGGGTCATCCGAATCGATGCCATCCGAGGGGGTATCCCGGTCGCATTGAAGTGAGACGTGTTGTGTGACTGCACGGTTGTAGGCGTCAACGGCTCTATTGTAGCCTCCCACACTATTATCTGCATCGTAAGCAATCCACGCTGAATTATGAGCACCCAGCATAGTATTATAGTAACCCCACTGCGCATTTAGACTACCATAGGTGCTGGAGTCGATCCCGTAGTCGTCTATATGACCGCCACTACCGAGCCCTCTACTACCGGTGGGACTACTACCACGCCACCACGTATGCCTAATATTCCTCTTGCCTTCACTATACTCCTCAGCATCACAACTACCACCGTAAGAAACCTCCGAGCTATAGGAGTCGTCATCATAATAAAAAGGCGTCCCCCCATCACTATAAGTTGTGGTCACTGTAGTCACACCGCAGGGAATACTCTGAGGAATAGCAACTTCGCTCTTCCAAGTAGCATTATAGGCTGCTGTCTCGTCTTTAAAGTATTCGTGGGTGTGGGTGCGTTTGTTCCATTTGTCTTTTGGGTATGGGGGTCTGGTGTCGTTTGGTTCTTTGGGTCGTAGGGGGTTGGTGTCTCGTACGGGGTTGGGTAGTGTTGTGTTGGGGTTGTGGTAGTTGATGTGTATGTCGCAGCCTGCTATGAGTGCTAGG
>JAPPJC010000058.1 GCA_028820455.1 Acidimicrobiaceae bacterium | reverse complement strand
CCTCTGGTGAGTGATCCGAGTTTAGTGGGTAAGGGAATGGTCGGCCACCAAAACCGCCCTGGAGCTCCTCTGGTGAGTGATCCGAGTTTAGTGGGTAAGGGAATGGTCGGCCACCAAAACCCGCTCACGTGAGCCCCTCGAGGTGGGTGGAGTTTAGTGGGTAAGGGAATGGTCGGCCACCAAAACTCACTTGTAGGCACGCCAATCCCCACCAAACCCGACGTGGTCTCCAAGATCAACTGTCGAATGAGACGCGGCAGCTCAGACCGCGCCGCTGTTTGATCCGCCCACGCTTTGAGTTGTGACCATTCTATCCTATCAAATACAGACATCGTCCTTCTCCATCCATAACCTGTTAAAAGACAACTGGAGAAATCTGACGATTTCACTCAAAGATAGCTTGATATTTTCAATGTCTTATTCATGATCTAATTAGTGTCGTGTCGTACATATATCTTCAATCATGACACACTGACTCGTGTTGATTTGCTGCTGACATCTTCAGAGCGGTAGTTATCATCGTGTAATAGCTATTATAATGGTCATTATGCTGAAACAGGTGACAGCGACTCAGGCTAAAGCGCAAATCTTGGGCCTGCTCGATGAAGTGGCGTCTGGTGCGGAGATCGAGATCACCAAACACGGACGAACTGTAGCACGGTTAGTGCCCGCTCGAGGACCTGCGGCTTTTGTCGGCATGCTAGCAGGATCGGTTAGCAGCACTTCAAATGACGAGGCTCTGTTCTGCACTGGTGAGACGTGGACGTCGAGTTGAATACTCTACTACTCGACACCCATATAGTGCATTGGGCGTCAGCTGAACCCGAACGTCTTAGTTCCGCTGCCGCCCGCACAATCGGCAATGCAGATCAGCTAGCGGTTGCGTCTGTGACCTGGTATGAGTTGGCTTGGCTTGCTATCAACGGTCGCATCACACCGAAGCAGCCTGTGAGTTCTTGGCTTGACGAGTTGGCGTGCACATTGGTGACTGTGCCATTGTCACCTGCTATCGCGGTAGTTGCATGCTCGTTGTCATCATTGTTTTCAGGTGATCCAGCCGACCGGCAGATTTATGCAACCGCTCTGGATCGGGGATGGCCTTTAGTGTCGAAGGACTCGAGGATTCGAGACTACGGCTCAGAAGATGTGAAAGTCATCTGGTGATCCCGGCAGACGACATCAATCTCCACATCAAGCCAGCCCAACACGTTGAAGCCGCTCGTTTACTAGCCGTGATAACCGCAGACATTGTATCCGGGTTGGTGGGGTAGTGGGGTGAGTCCTCCAGTGCGAGAATGTGGGTTGGAAAAACAAATTCACTATCCGCGAGGAGGGCTCATAGTGAATACTACAGTACATCAGCACCCGAACGTTGCTTTAACACCTATAGCACGGCTTAAAAGGCTGATTTGATGCTCAAGTGTGGTTGGAGTGTGAAAGCAACCGCCGAACGGTTCCAGGTCAGTGTCAAAACACCCACGCAAATGGCGTGACCGGTATATCCGTGAAGGCAGTATAGGCTTCTTGGACCGTTCCAGCCGCCCGAGAACTTCACCACACAACACCCCAGCAGTTAAACAAGCCGAATGGTCAAGTTATGCCAGCAACACCGCAGGGGTGCTGCGTGGATCGGACGCGAAGTCGGTTTAGCAGCCTCTACAGTACAGAAGATCCTCAACAAAGCCGGTCTGGGTCACCTCAGACGCGGTGACAGTGCCACCCGGACACCCCCAATGCGTTATGTAAGCGAACGGCCAGGCGAGCTTGTGCACATAGACGTCAAAAAACTGGCTTCCATACTGGATGGTGGGGGTTGGAGAATCCACGGACGCGGCAACACTGGACGCCGTCAGCGTGTCGGATACGTGTATATCCACAGTGCTGTCGACGATCACAGCCGAGTCGCCTATTCAGAGATCCTCACAGATGAAACAGGCCGTACAGCAGCAGAGTTCTACAAACGAGCCCACACCTGGTTCGCTGAACGTGGTATAGCCATCAAGCGGGTGCTCACCGACAACGGTGGCTGTTACCGCAGCCGCCAGTGGCGTCAAGACATGCGAACCACCGACACCTGTCATAAGCGTACACGGCCTTATCGTCCACAAACCAACGGCAAAGTCGAACGTTTCCACAGGACCCTGCTCGAAGAATGGGTCTACATACGGAACCGGACCTCACAAAAACAACGCACAACAGCCTACAAAGGCTTCTACACTACTACAATCAACACAGAACCCACAGCGCACTCAAAAGCGACCATCCCCGCATCCACCATCGGATACAACCCATGCGAAACACACAGCTAGCCAGCACGGTTATTGCGTCCATATTAGTTCTAATCCATTCTATCGAAACCCTTGAGTTTCAACAAATCAACAGCGACAAAACGACACCTCGGAATTTCAAAAGGAAGTCATGAGCAAACGAGAACGACAGAGCATTAAAAGAATTGGCAAAACGTTCAGTCATGGATATTCGCCTATAGGACACACCAACATAGAAGACCTACCCAAGAACGCTTTCAATCCGGCACGACCACCCTATCCCAGCGTATCCGATGCCAGCAACTCTTCGACAAATACCGGCAACAACACTACTGACACAGGAACCTGATAGTCCCAAACCTTTTACGTCGTCTGACACAACTAACAAAAGCTAACCGACACCTCCTAGGAAATAGCCGCGCTATCCGGCTTTGATAACACCGATGACTACCTTGAGCTTCCTCGAGATCGCATCCTGATCCCAGACCTCGAAGACAATACCTTCTCCCGAGAGCCGGGTAGTCTGCTGTTCGATCTCGTCTGCAAGCCCTGTCGGATTCGCAGACGCGCTCGTGGCGTAAATGAACTTCTGAGACACTTTCTGCCATTCGCCTTTGAGGAAAGCCTCGACAGCATCGCTCACCGCCTTAGGCGTCACGTTCTTGATCCGACGCGCCTGAAGAGACACATAGCACCGCTCTGAAGGAGTCTGACCGAGGGCAGGCCGAGTCCTCGCGTACATGTCAATCCCATGCTGAGCCTGACCACGCACACCATACAGGCGCGCATTCGACACGTGCACCGGGTCCGTGTTCAGTTCAAGCAGACGAAGGCAGAGACATTCAAAATCCTCCCAGGAAGGACAGCCTAACGGTAGTAGCTGATCTCGCGTCTCCACAGGCGGGGACACACCAGACACAGACGGCGGCGACCACGTCGACGGGTTATCTGGATCAGCAGGCAGCACGCGAACTCTCTCCCGATCCATCATACAGTTGCTTGGTAGCTGCCCATGCGCTTCAAAGCCGCTGCGGAACAAAACGCGGATTCCAAGAAAACAACGTAGAAGTACTTCCAGCTACCTGTGACCCTCAAGACGGTAGCAGGCTGAGAACAGGCTGAGAAGTGGCGAGGCAAGCTCCAGTGGATATTAATTTAGCAATTGTCGGGGAGTTGGTTGTGGGGAGGTTCTACGCCGGGTGAGAGCGACACTCCCCAGAAGTAGGAGCCATTCCTTATTGCGCTCTGAACCGCTGCATCGATACGGGGCATGCTGCCCGCTGCTTCGAGTATGATGGCTCCGAAACGGCGGGAGAGGAAGTAAGCGTAGACTGCGTCTTCGTAGCTGAACAGTGATTCTGGGCCGTGGTCGTTGATGAAGTCGTGTTTGGCGGGGTTGACGGCTATGCGTGCGATCTGCTGGAGGCAGGCTGTTTCGGACGGGTTGAGGAGGTCTTTGAGGAATCCTCTGGCTATCATAGTACCGAGGGGTTTGCGGAGTTTGCCGCGGCGGGTGCCTGTGTCACGTAGGGCAGTTTTAATGCAGCCTTCCAAGTAGCCTCCAGTTGTCATGATGATGTAGCGGCTGTGGAGGGAGTTGTCGTATCCGTTCTGGAGTTCCGCGGGGATGTAGCGCAGGGGTCGGAGCACAGACTCGTAGTCCTCATTGAAGGGATACCGGTAGCTGCGCTTTCCGTCCCAGATGGCGGTGTGGGTACCTGGGCCGGGTATCTGACGGTCGGCTTGCAGCAGCAGCGAGAAAACCTCGGGGTGGAACGCCTCGCCTTGGTGTTGCATATCCAAGACTTGCCGCAGTTTCGGCAGAATGTCTTTGAGGTGTTTGCACGCTAAAGACCGAAGGCGCGCTTGACGAGGTAGCTGGAACAGGGACGGTGCTGTGTGGGGATACCCTGCGAGGACTCCGCTGGTGTCGGCGTTTGTGTCCACCACAGGGCGCATGGTTTGTTCGATACGGGATAGGAGTTCTGCCTCTGCGAGCAGGTCGGAGATACGTCTGATGAGTGCGTCGACTTCGCTGCTAGCGGGCATGCCTCGCAGCTGTTCGTGGCGGTGGCGGGCTTCTCGGCAGGCGGCTTCGTATCGGACGGCCATTTCCCAAGCAGCAAAGTAATGGCCAGGGTGTTTGGTGCGGACGTCCCACCCGTCGGGTGTCAAATTAATGTACTCCCTGGCCGATGAGTGGAAGCGTTCTGGCCCTAACTGCACCCACCGGTCCCTCAACAGCCGCTGCCTGATGCGTATTCGCCTCAACCCGAATGCAGCGACTCTGATGAAAGCACCCGCTGCGAGAACAGCTGCCCACAGCCTCACCGAAACAACCCAACGGTAGAAGGCTGTCTTTCTGTCCATCAAATTACCACTTTCTACTATGGGATGGGTGGACTGGCCGCATGATAGAAGCCCGCTGAGGTGCGATCCCTGCCACCGAAACAGGGCGGGGAACTATTCACTAGTATCCTCTGTAGCTGGCATTCTCTGACGGTACCGCAGCTCAGAGCAGTAAACCAGACTGCTCCAGTTGAAATCCAGGGCACTGTCCAAGCTGACTTCACGTTATCACATAGTTCCTGTTTGACGCGCGAATATCCAGTACCACTGCACATAGCCCCCACGGCCTACGAGCAACAGCCGCCTGCGCAATGCGAGCGTCACTGTCGAACGTCAGCCAAGTGGAGGCCTATTCCTTGGAGAACGTCAGGTTGTCTATGTCATTGCCGAGTGCTGGGCGAGCCGCCTGCTCGATTGTGGACAGCTGATGCATGACATCAATGCACTTCTTCATTCTCCGAAGCCGTTCATCAGCTTCTGGGGGTGTAGGGATATCACAGAGCTGTATGTAGTGCATCCGCAGTTCATTGGCCGCTGCTTCATAGCGGACAGCGAGTTCTTTGGCTACGAAATAGCGCTCAGGAGCAATAGTCTGCGGTGCCCAGCCCTCTGAGGTCCGCACAATATCTTCTTCTGCTTCGCGCCGGAAACGCATATCCGACTTCCACATGCCCCCGAAATTCTGCGGAAGCCCGCGACTACGATTGTACTTCCACATGCGGAACCGGAAGAGCCAACCAGGTGTGTTGAACATAAGAATATCTCCTTTTCTTCAGCTAGAGGGCCGAGCGTGAGCGATACGACCAACGGTAGTATACACGCAATGGTAGTGTATTATAGTGCAGAGTGTGTCCTAGCTGTGCGTTTCGCATAGGTTGTATCCGATGATGGAAGTGGGGGTGGCCCATTTGAGTGCGCTGTGGGTTCTGTGTTGATTGTAGTAGTGTAGAAAGCCTTTGTAGGTTGTTGTGCGTTGTGTTCGTGAGGTCCAGGGTTTGCGTGTAGGCCCATTCTTCAAGCAGGGGCTGGTGGAAACGTTCGACTTTACCGTTGGTTTTGAGGACGATAAGGCCGAGGGGGATTATAACCTTATGTTGACAAGATCAGCGGGCTAGAAAAGCGGTGCGTGTCGGTGAGACGACACGCTTGTTTGTTTGTGGTACGCGGTATATGAATTGAACCAGCGTAGAATGTCCAGGTTATCACCAGTCCGTAAGTCGGATTGGTGAAATTGGGATTGTTCACGCTAATAATTCCGTGTATGTCAATCGTTTGCCTACTGATCCGCACACCGACGCGGTCATCTGGTCTATGGTGTGCAGACTACGTAGATTGTGGCGACCACAGCGAACTCATTCACATGATTGTTCAAGTGTTTCACTGACATATGATGATACACGCCGTAATAACCGCGTTTCAACAATGCCCAGAAACTTTCAATACCGTTCGTGTGTGCTAGACCCCTAACGTATTCACCGACTGAGTGTTGGCGAAAGGGTCAGACCCACTACCGATGAAGAAGCCCTACCATTATGAGTGTTTTAGAGTATAAAAATATTATGTTGCTTGCGCGCAAAAAATCTTTTGAGTCTTCCACTTGCAGAACAGTACCAGACAACTTCATTTTGAAATTGTTACGACCATAAACAACATCCAACAACAGTTTCAAATAATAACTAGCAGTTGGGGCACAATACAAGTCAAGCTACCTGTAGGCTTCAACACGCGGCGCAGTCGTATCAACCGTACTGCCATCATAACCAAATAGGCCATCATGCTGCCACCACCAGCAGAACGACCGGCCCTTACCACTTCGTGCAACCGCGGTCTGGTTTCGGCTATTCCACCATGCCAAGCCAAGTCGGTATCTTGCAGTGTCCACGCGTCCTCAAAGGCCGCTCCAGCCGCGTTGGAACCTATGGGGTGCTTTGTCAATGCGGTTGCTATTGAACGGTAGGGCAAGGTAAATCAAATCCACACCGTCACCGTTCAAACCACGTAGCATGTCCAGGTCATCACCCGTCCACAACGTGCGGTTAGTCCAGTTGGGTTTATTGTACTGTTAACCTCGAGTCGACTTTGGGAAATCAGGCATAGGCTACCAACTCGAGGCCGCTTCAGCTATAGTACTTTGCCTAATAGTCTCAGCAACCACAAACCCCAACCCCAAGGCGAGGGCGGGGGTGGTATGTCAAGAATATTCAACGAACCCGAAGCTTCGCCTTGTGAAACCTCGGAAGGCAGCCCCTGAGAATCGCTAGCAGCCGCCTCCCTAGTATCTATAGTATCTTTAATGTCAACTTCCCAAGCAGCGAGTAAAGCTTCTATATTAGTCTCCCAAGCATCAAGCCAAGCCTCGGTTTCAGCCCTGAACTGAGCAACAGCGACACCTAAACTGTCCCTAACCTCGGCTTCGTGTTGTATTTGCCGCTCGTTGGCGCGGTCAGCGTTCAATATTACAACGACAGCTAAAACTATGTTCGCAGTCAACGACAACCCCACCAACACCCACAACACTATAAGCCCGATATGAGAAGTCAGACGCATAAGAGGGATTATACAAACCGCGAGTGGTTGACGCAAGGTTTGATGGTAACCAAATATATCACTTCAGCGGCTTTCGTCATGAATTCTCGAGTCCCATTTTGCACTGTAGACAAGGTACGCGATGTTGTACTTGGTGAACTTGATGCTGAGTTATAGTTGCACACCTCAGCTTCATCGGATACATCAATCACAACATTGTTGCGAAGAGCGAACCAGATGTCGGATACTCGTACGCTCGCCTGCCCTAGACGATGGATTGTATCTCCCAACGAAGACTCGTCAACGCCACGCGGTGGAACGTGACGGCAGTCCAGTGGCCGTGGATCTGGACCCTGGGAGTTCGATCGTCGTCGTGTCACATCGGTCAAGGAGTTACAAGGTAATTGATGCTCGGCGAACATGGTGCAGACCCCTGACTACTGCCAGATAGTGCCGCTTTGCGAGAAGTTAGTGGCGGCGGGTTGGTTCACGCATAGTGCAGCCCCGAGCTACTGCTAGGTCGCGCTGCCTCTCGCCTTGGTCTGTGCACATCGCGTGGCATAGGGCGATGCGATGTGTGCTCAACGGCGGCACACTATCAACGAACTGTTGGTGGGAAAGAGGCTTGACTTGGTTATGATCCAGTGTTCGCGGATTTTTCGAGGGGAATCTTCATGACATACTTGCCGGAATCGATGAGCGACGGAAACACGGGTCAGTACGCCGTGATGGGGGCTTTCAGTAAAATCGGCTGGGGCCCCGCATCAAATGCCGAGAGCGATGTCGGAACCGATCTGTGGGTGGAGGCTACCGCCGAGAACCGTGAATTATTGAGATGCGTTCTGGGTGTGCAGGTCAAGACTGGCCCAAGCTACTTTGAGAAGTCTGGCAAGAAGGACGGCCAGGACGGCTGGTGGTACTACGAACCTACCTCGAAACACTTCGACCATTGGACGAACTACAACGCCCCGCATCTCATAGTGTTGCATAATTTAGATAGTCATGTTTCGTACTGGGCGCATGTCACGCGGACGGCGGTGGAGTCGACCGGTAAGGGCTGCAAGATCTTTGTGCCAGCGAGCCAGACAATTGATGATGAGAACGCAGGTGCCTTGCGCGATGTCGCTCTATCGGGGAACGCGCCGTTCTCCTTTGAGGGTACCATTTCGGGCCCTCGGCTCGGGATTGTGCCCGCGGGGTGTGAGCTGAGGTATGCATTGATCGCACCCCGGCTCGTGGCTCCGCATCCGAACTCCGAGGAGCCTATTAACGCAGTGGAGGGTGTCGCGCTGCTCGCACTGGGGCGGTTCGGAGATCTCAAGAATCGTTCCAGGCGTCATCAGGAAGTGCCCGATCCTGAGGATCCTGATGCTGCTGGTGACTGGGGGTGGCGGTTCGTGGCGGCGATCTGGGATTGGGCGTTGACGGACTCGGTCTCATCGCTTGAGGCGGTGTTCGAATCAACACCGGATAGGAGTTCGGCGGCTGCTAGCGGTGTGTTCGTGGCGTGTGCTCTGGCGCGGTTGCAGCGTCATCGTGATGCGGCTGCGGTTCTGACGTCTCTGGTAGAGGACGAAGAGATGGACTCGGTTGATCGTGCGTGGGTGCTGGTGCAACGAACGCGTTTCAGTGTCGAGATAGGTGATTTGGAGAGCTGTCGCGACGACGCTCTTCAAGCACGCGAACTGCTTGCCGGCCACAGCGGCGATGTCACCGCGAGCGAGATCGCGACCGCAGCCGAGCGGCATCTGTTCATCACCTCACCGATGGAAGATCACGACCATGAGTCCGCTGTTGCCGTGTCGGATACTCAAGTTTCGTGGTGGCAGTCGCAGCTGGCCGGTTGGGGTCTCGCCAGTGCTGTGAATGCAGGGTTCAGACAGTGGGCGCAGGAACTCTCCATCACCATCGTAGCCGTAGGGAATCAGAACCATGGTGGGTTGGAGTTGTTCGGTGCGGCGTTATGCGCTGATTTAGTTGGTGAGCACGTTGCATGGGAGACGTTCACGTCGCTTCGCGCACGACTGAGGATCCAGCATGCTACAGGATCCAACAACGAGAAGAACGAGTTGACCGAAGGGCTTGACGCGCTTCTTCGCAGCGGTGACGTCAACTCTCTGCGGCTCGCATTCAGCCATCTGATGTTGAACGGGCCCATTGATACCGTCGTGCCGGTGGTGTCACGCATAGGTGTCGATAGGTGGACGGGTACGACCGTATCAACCAGTTCCGCTGCAAAACCAGACGACATCCACGCGTCGAGGGTCGACGCGTGGACACGCACGACCGTCTCCACCAATTTCGTGGCACTTGAGATTGCCGGAGATCTGCTCAGTGAAGATGCCGTCGGGGAGATGCTCGTTTGGATGTCTCATATTGTCGGCGATGGTATCGCGGAGTTTACAGAGCGTTATCAGCCGGCAGTTGTCGTTAGTTGGGCCGTCTACAAGGCCATGGCGAGTCTTATGCCCGCAGCAGCACCCGATACTCACAACAGCATCGCAGAGTTCATCGCCACTCAATCCTCCAACTTGCCCGATGTCATAGCCCGGGATCTCGCGAAGCAGCTTGACTGGCTGATCATCCACAGCGTTGAGGACTCTGGTCGCTCAGCACTGACTGAGACCGCCTTCGGGGAACAGTCATACATCGGCACCCGGATTCTGGGATGGCTCGCCGCCAACGGTGTCACCGAAGCTCGAGACTGTCTCAAGTCTCAGGCTACAGAAGGCGACCTAGCCGCATTCTATGAACTCACTGATGTGAAGTTCCTCTCCGACGTTGAAGCCACCGCGCCCATCTCTGTCCTTGATGAACGAACCCAAAAGATCCTGTCAGAGGTGAGAGAGGGCCGGTACAATTCCGGCAGTGTCGATACTCTTCGCGCGCTGGTGTTTCTCAACCTGAAATTCCCCGACAAAGCCCGGTGGCCCGTTGTGCATGAGGTCCTGAGCGAACCGCTTGCCATCGCAGACCAAAAGAGTGCTATGTGTATACAACTCGCAACACAAGCTGATCTTGTGTCCACATCCGAGCGAAAACTGATCATCGCCAACCTTGACGCCATAGCTACCGCCCGGGAGGGATTTTGGTCCAGGACCGACATGGCTGGTGCAGACATAGTTGTCGCTGTCGCTCTCGGTGCCATAAATGCCGATGAAGCCGACTCCGCAGTGGCCCGACTCGCACTCGGATCCCGTCAACATCGAACAAACGCTGCCCTGCTACTCGGACTTGGGTACTGCCCCTGCATGCGACCCATCCTCACACAGCTGATTCATGACCCCCATCCTCTGGTTCGTCTCGAAGCAGCACTCAGCATCGGCAAACTTGTGGCCCGAACATCCGATATGCTTACTGCAAAACTCGCACGCCACGTCGCGCACTCCAATAGCGTGTATCTACCAAATAAACTGATCAGCGGCCTATCCTTCGATCCTCCACCACTCAACGACACAAGCGAAGAACTCGTCACCCACTTGCAGGGCCACCCCGCAGCACGCATCCGACGCCGAGCGGAAGACCTTATGCAAAGATCAAAAACAAGCCGACATTCCTTACTGTGATCACTGTTCGACTTCATCGGCTACGTCAACCACAGCACTATTGCGAAGAGTGAGCCAGATGTCGGATACTCGTACGCTCGCCTGGCCTAGACGATGAATTGTATCTCCCAGCGGAGACTCGTCAACACCGGTGAGTTTCAACCCTCCCATATCAAACTGTATTCCTAGCGTCATACATATGTCTTCAATCATGACACGCTGGTTCGGTGTTAATTTGTCGCTGAAACTTTGAAGCTGAAGCCAGCCGAGAGCTTCCCCGTAGTCGGTCACGGAATACGTTTCGTCCGTGGGTTCCACGAACACATCAATAATGTCTCCATCTCTGGATACATGAACGGAGTCCTCACACGAACAGCTCCGCGCTCGGTGAGCGTACACGTACACTGAAAAAGCATAGAAAGGCTGTCATTCAAAGATTCGCATAAGCGGGAAGGTTTCATAGGGTCGTTTCTCCATCTCAGACAAGGCTCCCAGGTGAATACTCTGTCAGAACGATTCTCGGGAGCCATGGCCTTCTGGTTGTGTCACAGCTCGTTTGTAAAATACGGACAGACCACTTGGCCTGTGCCGAACGGCTTAATAGTGGCATACCGGCACAACCATCGGCATTCATTAGTCATATAGGAAACAACTCATGACTAGAAACCTATTTCGATCATGGCAAGATCAGCTGTTCGATTGATGTTGATGATGTGATGATCCTGTGAAACGGCCTGTTGTTCAACTGTGTTCGTCTACTGGTGGGATGTCCAATCCGCAACTGAGCACCAACCCGAAGGCACCAACATGCTGACTGCAGATAGTAGAGGGGTATCATGAGCTGTGTAGAAGAGATCACCGTGCTCACTTCGTCCGCTAGAGGCCTGTTCAGCAGAGCTGTCTAGTAAAGAAGTCTAGTACAGCTATCTATATAGGTCATAATGTTGCTCATACCTTACGGAATTGATGCTTCTGGTCGTGTACTGCACGTTGATGATGTCCCAAGAGGTAAAGCATGTGGATTGAAGTGTGCTGGATGCGATGCCCCTTTGGTGGCTAGGAAAGGGGCGATCAAGCAGCATCACTTTGCTCATTTGGCACCTGCGCCAGCCTGCGAAAGTTGGTTGCATAGCACCGCTAAATTGATCTTGAGAGAGCGTATTCATGATGCCATGGATAGTGGTAGCTCTTTGCCTATTCAGTGGATCTGTCCTGATGATGGTATGCGACATGATAAGGATCTACTCAACCGAAAGATTATTGATGCTGTAGAAGTCGAGTATCTCTGGTCGGATAAGAACATCCGCCCCGACGTCGTTTGCTTGGCTTCTAACCAGCCTGTTGTCATATTTGAGATTGTAGTTACTCACAAACCCGAGAAGATGGTCTTGGAATCAGGAATACCAGTTCTCGAAGTGCATATATCTGATCTCGATGATTTAAACGATCTACGTATAGGTGTAATAGATGTTAATGATATACATAACTATCCATGCCCTGACCCGAGATGTTACATATGCAACGATTTTTCCAGTGAATGTTCATCAATTTCGCAGTTGGCTCAATCTCTGCTTAAAAATATGAAAAAAGGCAATTCGAGATCGAATTATGTGCAGCCTATAACAGAAGACAAGTTTGGCAATTTTTTATATCACAAAACTCGGCAGAAAGTGCAAGCTTATGCTCGAAAATTGGCAGAGTTAGGATTTCAACAACAATCGAGTAGACCAACACTTCTAAAATACAGAGTGAGAGGTTGGGATCTGTACGCTGATCTAGGTGGTACCGATATTTTAAAAATATGGGAAGTCGAATGCGTGCCTGCTATTTATGCTTTCCAAATCGATAAAACTAAGCCTTTAGATGAAGCCATAAGAGGACATTTGCTGCACCTACTTGAAGATATATTGGAAGACAACGGTATTTCTTGTCGGAGACATTTCTATGATCCATGATCTCTTGCTAACAGATGTTGAATTCGTATGATTACCTGGCAAAGTAACCACCAATACTCGCGGTATTCAAATTACCGACTATAGCCATGAGACAATACGGTAGACGATTTCTCGCGATACAGAATTTTATTTCTCATGCTTCTGCTCTCAAGGTCGGACACTTAAATGAGAAGGAGCTTGAATTCTACGAACGACATCAACTCCTGCTACCGGTTGCGTGTACCCGCATGCCAACTCCGCATGCTATTGCGCTGGCAGAAAAGTCCCGTCGTGTTCCGCTTAGCAACCTGGATGATTTGGAGCCACCAGATGAATGGCGACGGCTTGATGTATTTCCCGTGCTTCCCGAAGATGGAATACACCCGTTCGACCGGGAACAGGAACGAGACAACCCGTGTCTGGTGATACCCGATTGTACGACCTTCCGTCCTTGGGACAGCGACAGGATTCCTGTGAATCTCCCAGACGGAGATGCCATGTATCAAAATACGGTCGAGCGGTATTATGCTTCCTGGCAAGTTCACGTTGTCGAACAGCTCCGCCAACGTCGTTACTACGAGCGTGCGCCGTTTCTACGGGAACTACCCGAATCGCATGACTTTCGGGAATTCTACCGGTTGCCCGACGATACAGAAAGGTTTCGCACACTCAACGGCATGGCGGTTGGCTACAATGCACTGACTTTATACGGTTTTGCTAAACAGGCCGCCTATCAGGAAGCGTTTCTTTCCGTCCCCACCGGTCAGATGTTATCCGAGTCGGCCCACAACAAACTTCAGGAACTTTTGACCCAGCGAACACAGCGCGCTTTGTGTGCTTCTGGTATTGACGAATCGTCATTTTTTAAGTTCGTCCACGAACTTACTCAGTTGATTGAGGAGCATCGCTCTAATGAGCGTATTTCGTTGGCTGAAGACGCGGAACAATATCTCTGGGATGCGGTGCGTTTTGCTGACTATGGGTTTGGTCACGAAGGGGACGGATTCCTCGCTGCTGCGGAAAGACACGTAGGAGAAAATCTGGCGAACACGCTCCGACGACTTGATCCTGTTGAAACTACAGTCCAAGAAGCACAACGAAACCTTACGTATATACTCCAGGACAGCATTGGAGCGAGAAACCCTTTAGACGCCAGCGACCTGTCAGATATTCCCCAGGAGATTGTTGAGTTTTGTCTGGAACACGATCTTTATGAAGTCCTCACCGGCCTTCAGAACTACTCCTATACCGGTACCGAGAGACAACACGACCGCTACCCTGGGTTCTTTCATCGCAGGCTCCGGCCTCTTGCTCTCGCTGTTGAGCAACTTGTTCGGGGTATCTTGGATGCTACACAGGAACCTCATCATGGAAAGAGTCTCGCTAAGTTGATTGAGGCCATTGGGCAGAAGTCCTGTTGGCTGGCTCAGTTCCAATCACTGATAAGCGAAGGGGCAACCTCGGATAAAGACAAAGAGAAGCCTCTTGATCAGAAAGTCCTGATGCTCGCCCAATCAATCCAAACATCGGACTGCAAAGACCATGACTTCATCGCGAAAACACTCGTGATAGCTGTAGCAGCCCGAAACCTTGTGACCCATCGGCACAAATTTCTCTCCTATGATATGACGACAAACCTCGCAGGGGCCTGCGCTGACTCAGTTGTGTTCATATGGCTTCAGGCCAAAGAAAGAGGCTTTGTCTGATCCAACAATCCATTCGTGGAGTCTTGTATTTTTGTGTTTCTGGATACCTTGCACTCCAAATAGACGAGTTCAGAAGAGGCAGATGGCGATCCCACCCTTTAGTATATGAAAATATGTAAATTAGCAGATTTGCAGGTGTGTCTCCAACATGGATAAGCAGACACTAAAGCTGGGATGTAGTACAAGTACAAAATATAGGATACTCAAACGCTCTTATCTTGACCGATCAACTCGTTGCGTGAAATCGTGTATCGGCCCGACGGCCTTTCTTTGCTTGCGGATTTTCGGTTCGTTCCGATATCAATAGAGAGCAAGAAAAACGTTTTATCGTCGTGCACAATTCTCGGTGGGAATTCGCTGTCAGACGAGTTGGACGGCCAGACCAACTGATTGCCCGAACAATTGAACACCACGAGATAGCCGACATTCTGCTGATAATCGTTGGCGTAACGCAGAACTTGATGGAAGCCTTGGCGTAAATGATTCTTCCCTCTGCCTTGATCTGGGTCAAAGACTTTGACTTCAAGGACTAGCGGATCATCCGCGTCGTCAAGGTTGATCACATCTGCTCGTCCTGACGGTGAATTAGGTTGCGAGAATGGAAAGTCTACACCTCCGTCAAAGAGTGCCTCTCGCAACACACGGTCGAGGTTTCTCTCACCTGAAGCAGTGTTACAAAAGTACGTTTGTCGCAATTCTTGTTGCCTGAACCACTCAGTCTTCAGCTTGAACCGTTGCAACAGGTATAAGACATTACCAGTATCGTCAATCCGATCATCAAGAAAATTAACGAATGGTTCCAGCACGGCTTCATTTAAGTCACCGAGCATCTCGTTTAGATTATGTTCGTGGCTGAATCGACCTGCCCATCTAATCGCTGCGTGCTCTTCCGGGTCATACGCACATTCCTTTAGAATGCCAAAGCAGAGTTTCGCCCTAGTCGTTTCCGAAGGCGGAAACGTAATATTACGAGATTTGCCGTCGGTCTCTTTCCATTCTTCGAAATCCGCTTCTTCGGTGGCGTTCAGCGTGCACAACAAAGCGTTGAGATAAGTATTCTTGTTGAGGAACTGGAGGAACAATTGTAGTTCTGTCTTATAATGTTGGGCGTCTGTTCTATACACACGATTTTTGCGTTGTTGCAAGCGCACGCGCAAGTCACGTAGATACTGCATCCGTACTCCTAGATATTGATGGTGAGAGTCTTGTTGAGATTCTTGATCTCTTTCTGGAATTTCGCTAAAGCATAGTGGATGCTCTGGCGTGCTCTGTGCCCACTTGCCTGGTCATCCGAGAATTGTATACGTATCTTACAACATGGGCAGAAAACAAAATCCTCCAACAGTACTAGTCGATACTGAGTGTCAACTTCGTAACTGCATTGCGGGCACGGGATTTCTAAGAAAGTACGGTCAAACACATACATCCTACCGTCTCTCACCTCTCCAATTCAGATGATTCACCAACAAAGCACAGAATTACTGCAGTTAAAACCATACACCTTGATTATCTGATCGTTCTCCACCCTTTTCCTGTTCAGACTGTCAAAGTTTGTCTGATGGTTTTCTTTTTTGGGATTTATTTTAATTCGTTTGGAGAGGCCAGGTTGCTTTGGGAGCTCTATCGATCGGAGCGGCTACGTCTCTTCTGCTAGAAAGTTCTGCACGCCTCTCACGAGTTCAGCCACGTCATTTTTAGTCACCTTTGCGAATTCACCGTGGTCTGCGGCATTGCGCACATCAATCCAGACAGCCACTTGCTTCTGACGAAGTCTACTATAAGTGTTTTTAGCTGCAAGTTTGTTGTTGAGTGTGGTGAGATTATCTTTGGTTTTGACAGGTATGTTCTTTTGTTTAGCGAGTGCACGCAAACCGTTCTCAAGAATCGCGCCTGTAAGTGATGCGGCAGGTATGTAGTATCCGTGCTTAAGTAAATGATCAGCCTGATCAAGTAAGTCTGAGAAAACTTCGGCAACCACCATTTTCTCCAGTGTTGTGAGATATCCGTCCTCTATATCCTTTGAAGCTGCTTGGAGGATTCCCAATCCTGCTTTTACGTTACTCATATAAGAGCTATCCGATACACGGGACTCAAAATTCTTTGTGTAGGTATGAGTAGAACCGAAGATATCTGTAAGACACACCAGTGTTTGATTTCTCCACTCTGCATATAGGGCAGTGTCTACATATGAATGAGGACTAATGAATCCTGGTGGATTCGGCTTGTGAGTCGCTATTACCTCTTTCCCCTTATCAAGAAGGCCATTCAGTCTCTTTTGCATTTGTGCGTCTGGATTCATGTTGTTCCTATCTGCTGTTTTTTGAGGCGAGAATCGGTAGGAGCGCGCCACTTTATAAGTTTATTCTCATATTGCCGATTTTTGTAGACGTGAATGCCAATGTTCTTTGCACAAATGTCTTGAGTTCTGTGTCGTTGATTTCTGGCATCGCCTGTGGTGTGTTGTCAGCGGAATGGTGAAATCTGTTCGCGTAATCAACAAGTTCGTTTAATTCATGGAGGGTAGTTTGATCTAAAAACTCTCCTGACTCGTTTGCCTGCTGACGACATTTGCTTAGGAAGGGACCTAGCATCGCTCCAGGTGGAAACTCCGCTGGATGGGCTATTCGCAGAAATTTTTCCAGGTGGAGTCGGATGTCCTGAGCTATCTTGTTCTTATCGCCAGTTCCTTCTGTCATATAGGTAGATAAACGGCCATGACGTCGGTCGTGTTCAGTCAAGAAGTCTTGTTCTATATCCCAAGGGCTTAACATTGACCCTGTTTTCTGTCGGGTAATTTCAATCGTTACCGGCTTTGGAAATTCTGATGAGCGATTCGCTTGTTCCCAGACATTGAGGAGGAATTGCTTGTCATGCGACAGCACAAATACCTGTTCTGCTCTTTTCACAAGCTTCTTGATCATGTTGACGGTTGTATGGGAGCGATGCTTATCCAAACTTGAGAGCGGATCGTCAATTACAACTATCTTGTTCTCAAGTGCGATATCTTGATCCAGTGCCGCGAAGAAAAAGGCTAATGCTAGAGTATTGCGATCACCAGAACTCAACGTATTGCTAAACGAAGGTTTTCCTGGTATTGCCTTCTTGTCAAAAGCAACAGATGACTCATTGATGACAACATTGTAGGTGCATATGCTGCCACTCCGTAAAAATTTCGAAGCAACTTTTTCAAGCTGAAAGCCAGTGCCAAACTGACGAAGGTAGCCATTGATCATTTGTTTCGACGCGGGAAAGACAGTATCACGACACTCCTTGAGTTGAGCTTTGACACTATCACGTCCTCTTTCTGTGAGAGTTTTAACTTCATTTTTGCGTATATACTCTTCGCAAAGTCGCGTCGCTTCAGGCATATGACGGACCTTGGCGACTTTGAGGCGTGAAAGTTCCGTAGCGATAGATTCTATGTTATCATCTGCTGCCTGTTCTTTGATTGTTTGCATACTTTGGTTGGCTACATCCAGTTTGGCGGTGAGCTCTGTTATTGATCTCCTGTGAGACTTGTAGGTGGTGAGAGCGACGCGTGCTTCATCAGTGAGCGCATGGGGTTCCAGGGGGGATTTCTGTTTCGCTTGCAATGTTTGCAGGACATGTTCGCGTGCAGCGTTCCAGTCATGCATGATTTCCTCGGTATTGATTGATATCTCTGGAACTTCACAGAAACGAGACCAGAATTGGCGTCTTTTATAAATAACACGGATAGAACGTTCGAAAGCTGTCTGTGCCGCTCTATTGTGTGTGTTTTTTACCACTGCTAAGCATTCTTCTATTTTGTGTTTCATCTTCGAGTAGCCTTCACTGAAATAGGCTCGATAATGATCCAGGATGACTGATCCACTGATATCCTGAGCGCAGAAAGGACAAGGTCCCTCATAGTTACGTTGCTGTATTGTCAACATGCCATCATTGAGCCATTGTTCACCATTTTCATCCAACGTGTCGATGTGAGCACGAACTTCTGCCTCAGCAGCAGCATCCAGATCAGATAACTCAAAAGCAAGGACAGTATCAATGCCATCAATGTCGAAAGCGGGCAGATCCAATAAGTCAAATAGAGGCGTATCACGTACATTGTCCTGATTTTTAGCAGCGGCAAGAAGACGCTCCTTCTCTTGAATCTGTGTATCAATATCCTGTTGTTCAGGAAGTTCGCAAAATTCATCCACAGATAGCCCATGAAGTTCCATTTCTTCTATACGTGTGGACAATTTTCTTAATACAGTATTGTGTTCCTCAATCTGCGATATTCTGCTTTGAAGCTGCTTAGAAAGCTTAACCCCTTGAGCTCCGAGGATGAGTCCATGTAACTGCTTGCGATGCTTTGCCTCAACAGTGAGTCCTGAATATACATTCTCATCAACAAACTCATCGTCATATATAGCGATATTAGGTCGTGTGCCCTCCCATATTCCATCCTCAAAAACCATGGCCCGTGAATCTGTCCCGTGCTTGAGCACAATATGTGGTTTGTCATCAGCACCAAGCCGGTGTCGTCCTATAAGAATAGATGGATCATCAGTAGCGAGGGAACGCAGAACAGCAGTGAGAGTCGTCTTACCGCGTCCGTTCTCCGCGTATATCAGCACGAGCTTGTCAAGATCGATATCTGCTCCCGCGTCAACAGAATCAAACATCCCTATGTTTCTAAGTAGCTGAATATTCCGGATCATATTTGCTACTATCCAAGGATCTGTTTCATCTCAGAGATTTGTATTTTCTTCCGACATAAGTTTTGGAAGCAAGGCATTCCTTATTGATATCAGTTTTTTAGTTTCTGTCTGTAATTCGACTATCCGACTAACCACACAACCGAATATGGTATCGAAATGTTTTAGGATGCCTTGAGATGGGACAATTTGTTTTTGCATGTGTCAGATGGTGTCTTTGAATATGTCCCATGGTTGTGGCTTTTCCTGCTGCAATTGCACGAAAGTTGTTTAGATATCTGTGGATTGTGAAATAGCCAAGCCACTTATAATTATCAGTTGGTATCACTTTAAACAAATGTTGATTAAGAGCACCGCGACCAGATGTCCAGATTTTGCATTCCAGCGATCCAGACCATAAAAACAAGATGTCACCATCATCAACTAGATATTTTGGATCTATATCAGCACTAGCTAAATCAGCGTCCTGCAAATTCCTGGATCTAAGCTGTTTTATTTTGATTACAAGTAATGAAAACTCGGTTGTGGGCGGATATTTCTGCAATGCTAGGCCATTCAAGAAAGTGGCCATCTCATCAAGACTCTTGATGTTCCAGCCATCGGGGATTAGGCCTAATTGCGACTCGACAAAACGGCTCTTCAGACTTGAAAGGTGGAGTCAGGGCGACAGATGCCTTTGAAGCAGTCATAGTATTAATTGCAAAAGCCTCACAACACATTTGTCTTTACTAAGAAATATGTAGATGATTCTGGTAATGGAAACTCCAGACGTAATACGATGTACTCTGCTGATCCCCAACCTATCTCATCATCTGACAAGAAAAAGGCAAGAGCTGCCTTTCCATTTTCGAGACATGGACAATACGTGCAACTAGCGTGTCTACATTCACAAATCTCATGCCCGAACCGGAATGGCTTGAACGACACCCCATCAGGCCTGCGACCACCTGGCCATTCCCAATTAAGGTAACCGCTTACTCGGAGTAGGGCGCAAGCTGTGTGACACCTTCAACAACTAGCTCATCGACAAGTTGTTGCCACTGATTCAGGAGATTGGCATCAACAGCAGCCGGGCGTATCCTAATTAGCCAATCTGTCAGAGCCCGAGAACTTCTGGCTATGAGCGTCGGGTTTGCAAATACGAGTTTGGATACCCATAGGAGTCCTATGCGCGTCTGGTCTTCAGGCTTAAGCACGTCTAGGAATCCGATAAGCTGGTCTACGCATCTCGCTTTGCCTACTGCAAGCTCAAGCCATGTTTCTATTTGAGGCCGCAAGGTGAGCGGATCCCACCATGTGATGGGTGTGTCTTGAAGCTCTCGGTAGGTGTACGAATTATTGCTCGTGATGTTAGGTAAAAGAGCAGCTAGTGCCATATCCCCGTATTGCCAGTCTCCGAATGGTGCGTGACCCGAATTGTTAAGTTCAAACACACGATGTAAGACATTCGGCCAGATACGCTGTGCAGTTACAGCGCAGGCAGGGGTTTCCTCCGCTGCTGCCGATAAAGCACAAAGGAGATGGTAGAGTCGTGTCGAGCTGTCAGCGTAGGCATCCACATGGTCGTAGAGGGCTGTTTCGTCGTCGTGCTCTGCCAGTGTTAGTAGGCATCGTGCACTCACGAGAGTATGCATGCCCTGCACATCTACACTATGTACATCTACACTGTCTTCGTAGACTAGCAGAGACCGCCGCTGAGCGCGTAAAAGTTCTATGAGCAGGGAACGCGCCCTGGCCGAGATGCAGATGTTAGCTGTGACAGCTGGTGCGAGAGCCCTTATAGCCCCGTCCAATCGATCAAAGAGAATCAACTGGTCGGCGGTGTCGGCAAGTGTTTGAGTGATCGGTTCTTTAAGTATAACCGTGCTACGCTGTCCTATATCGGTGGCCCGGCCGTCAAACACGCAGTCACGCATCATTTCGGTGGCAAGTTGCAAACCGATCTCGTGTTGGCAACATCCATTCTTCGCGCATGGCGTCTTCCAGACGTCATCCAAACTGCGTCCTAAGTAAAGTCGTGTTTCGTTCGCGGCTGCTCGAGCAAGATTGAGACTCGCAGCTACTGCACGCTTATGGGTCACGCCCCCGTCTGTTTGATCAACAATTACACGAAGTTGAGTAGAAACAGGCAGTAGCAGTAACGGAAGAACTCGAGCGGCACTACGGTCGGCTCCCCAAGGATGACTTGCTATTGCGTATTCGTGCTGCTGGTGTTGCTGCGTCGCACCTTCTGCGATCTGAAACACAGTCTCGATTGCAAAAGCAAGCTTGTCCTCTGCAAGATATACTTCATGCAACAGGTGCTCTTCAAGGATTGTCGCTGAGACGAGGCCAGCAATGTCCCAAGGATCAGGATCCCTGAATGACGGTGGGTTTTCGAGCAACTCTTCAACACTGACTATATCGGTTTCCAATTCGTCGGGTCCGATAGTTTCAGGCTGTCCCTCATCAGGCTTGATATAGTAACGAAAAAATAGCCGACAATATTCTTGGTAGTGCTGTAGATCCTCACTATCGGATCGCAAGGTCTGCGTGACGTCCTCAGACTGCTTAACTTGCAATTGGAACCCGTCAGCAGTATCATGGGCTTCAAATTTGTCGTAGTCGAGACTGGCAGCCCAGGAGCGGACCTTCGCCAGCCACTGCTTGAGGATGCCGCCCGTTGCAGCTTCTGCTTCAACAGGCTCATGATGCTCCGACTCAATCTTGCAAAGCGCGTTGGCGACGAGTGATCGGCTTAATTTGCGTAGCTCTGCAACTCGCTCGTCGTCACTTCGTTGAACAGCTTGCAGAACCATAAACATGGCTGCTTTTTGCAACGACCAGTTCCGACGCTCAGGTTCTTTGAGTCCTTCTGAGTTAGCTGCCAATATGCTAGTCTCGCTGCTGGCACGGCTGAACTCAAATTCCCATATGAGTGGCTCGACAAGATAAGGGTCTAACAAACGGTCTGCATGCTCTAGATGCCGCACGAGAAGCCCGACGACGAGGCCGACCATAGCGAGATTATTACAGTCCCTGAGCAGAATCGATGCGATATCCCTAATAGCGATCTCTTTAATAGAAGAGACACACGTCTCGATCAGTTGGTCACACCTACGTTCAATCGCCTGCAACGCGCTCATGCATGGGTATGGCCCCACTGTGGTTCCGCGATACCAACTCCAGACCTGCTCATCACCGATGTACTGCTGGCTTGTGCCAGTTATCTTGAGGTCGACCTGGTACGCATCATCAGGGTTGTTTTGTATATGTGATCCCTTGCGATTCGAATCCGATAGGCTACGAGCGCGAACGATGGCAGCATGATTGAATATATGGTTAAGCACCGCGACCCCGTTGGAGAAGTTGCTATACAATAGCGGTAGAAACGGGCCGCGATAGTACGCAGCAAGTGGCACGTCGTATCCGAAACGGTTATCTGAACGATGAGGCCGGATTCCGTTTTTATGGACGTCATACTCGTGGATTTTTTTACCATCAATATAGTACGCTTCGATCAGCTCGGCTAGGAACTCACTTTCCCAAGAGGCAAGAGCATTACCGACCAGATATCTCTCTAGAGCCGGAAAGAGCGCGTACGGTGCGTGTTGCGCGACTCTACGTAAAATCGCTTCACCGTCATTACCCAGATCTGGGCCAAGCAGTGCCAGCAGTTCGACAACGATCTCATCTGTGATCTCATTGGGAATCTCGGATCGCCGTTTAGTCGGTAGATTGTTATGACCGATAGCAGAGACGAAGAATTCACGTTCAAGATTGAGACGCAGGAGTTCCTCTTCAATCTCATGTGGAGTTCTAGCGGCGCGTTTCTCAGCCTCGGCCGTTTGACGCTCAGCGAGACGTCGATCTGCCTCCGCGCTTGCTTCGACAATACGTTGCTGCAGCAACATACGAAGTGGATGACCAGCATCCGTTTCCATAAAAACATGCACCCACAGCCAGTCCCTCAGAAGGTTTTGGGCGTATTCGCCAGATCGCCACGGGCTGTCGCTTTCAAGCATTAGTGCGATAACAGGCTCGACAGCGGCAACTTTGACAAAACCGTTCTCGTCACGGAATCGCTGATCAATCAGGCGGGCAAGACGAGGCTGACCATTGGGATCATCTGAGCACAACTCGGGCCACGCATCCCGAAGTAGTGCTTCAGGATCAGCAAGTGCGAGCAAAGCCTCGCCGGGTACGTCACCCCAACGTCTTCCATAACCCGCTTCAACTAACGCATTAAATGATGTCTGCAACTTGATGAACCCACCCTGCGATGGCATAGCGGGAGTGTCGGACTGCGCCAGCCATGCTTGACACGCGAGTCGTGCAGCTGCGAGAGTCCAACGAGGACAACCAGCCTGTAAGATTCTTGAAGCCGGATTACCGTTAGTCAACAGAAGGTGAGCAACAGCATAACTACGCACCTCATCGTGAACGAATTCGGGAACGAGTCTGTACTGATTATCAAGAGGCTTTCTCAATAGCCCATCGCGATACAACCCATCACGAACAGTGTGATCAACCTCTTGGATCATACTCCACTGGTCACCGTTCCCGAGCTCATGATCAGCCAATCGCAGAAGCTCTAACTCTCGCGCATCCGGGGATCCTCTATCGGACTTTTCATGACGGCGGACAAGTCCCGACCATACTTCGTTCATCGCGTCTGCGTCTGTCAGAGGAACCTCTGTGGGTTTACTACGAACAAGTAGATCAACTACGACGAGCCTGCGTAAAAGCTCGCGCGACCGTAGATTAACATTCAGATCTTTCAGCTCTGGGAAGGTATTGACGATCTTGTCTATCTCAGAATCAGTCAGTAAAGGCACGGAGTGCTCCACTACATCGGATCCAAAGCACTCAGTGAGCACATCGTTTACGACCTGTTTAGCGTCGGTGGTGCATACGGCAATGATCTTCACCTGGCTTGCGTGAGCGACGTCAACTAGATAACGGAATACATCTTCGCTGCCTTCCATGACAGCGTCTGCACTGTCAACGACAAGCAAACTGAGTGGTGCGCTCATTTCGCTGAGCAACGTAGTAAGCGAGCAATCGAGCATGCTTTCGAACTCAACTGTTTTCGTGGGAACAGTCCTCAAATTGATACACAGAATTGCCGTACTTTCCGAATCTGCTGCGACTGCAGCTGAAAGAGACGATGTCGCAAGTGAGCTCTTGCCCACGCCCGACTCTCCGATCACAACGACCGCTGCTACCTCCTTTATAGTCGATAGTAGCTCCGCTACCGTTTCGCTCCGATCAAGGTGCACTTGACGATCATCGTTCGTGGCAAGCTTATCGTTTATTAACGAGAGTGCTCTGTCATGAAGATGGCGGAGTAGCTGCCAATCTTTCTGGTTTCGCCGCGATATCGTTGTCTTAAGCTGTGAGTGCGCGTCACGCCTCAACAGCGTTCGATCAACCTTAGCCGCTCGCTGTGAATACGTACCAACGAGTTCGAAAAGCCGATCACGTAACTGCGATGCTCCTGTTGTATCATGCCTTCGCGCAACCGGGGTGAGCCTGTTAGATAGATTGACCCAATCGGTTTCATCTGGAGATTCGAGCCTGAGCATGAGCACCGTTAAGCGTGAAAGCAGCTCCCACGTGCGTTGTCGTACACACCTCTCTCCAAGTTCGGCTTCCTTGTGGTCATTCAGAGCGTACTCCACAAGTTTTTCAAGATGGTCGAGCCGCTCCCGAACAGCCCTACTGAACTTGTTTGGTGTGTGAACAAGATCAAAAAAATCGAATGCGTTCACCTGAACCGTTGCATGGTTAGCCAGTTCTCTGAGTTGTTCTGCATGTAGTTGAGGCCCAGCGACGACGAGCCCTAGCCGGTGTTCGGGATCATCAACTGATCCTTTGTCCAGAATGTTAGCCAAAGCATCAATAAACTGCTTAACAAGCTGCCGAGTTCTCTCATCGCTCTTTACTAGGTTCAGAGACCGCCGGACCGCAAGCATGAGCATCAAAGACGGCTCCAACTCATCTGGTAATGCTGCGCTCACAACCAGATCATCAACTGGATGAACTGAGGCCTGCTGGAATGCGACATTCACAACCTTACGACCGTCTCCAATTCCGATAGCGTTATCTTCAAGCAGAAGATGAGAAAGGTAAAGAACCCCTACTCTGCGTTCAAAGGTTACACCACCCCCTCCTGTCACATAGGGGTTCATTCCTATAGATGCCACGACGTAATTTAGGTCACCTCCCAATCATTTGAGGTACTCGGCCCATTTATTCGGCTTCACTGATCAATTTCTCGGACAACTAAGTATTCTCAGACACACATGTAGGCATCTCGAGTACTGCCTTGAATAAAGAGTTTGGGTTCTATTCAAAGCTCTCCTGAGATAAGTCGGGGCAATAGGTAGCGACGAGAGTTTGCGAGTGAGCTCGACTCACTACGTGTTATTAGAATACTATCGAGAATAGGTTTCACATGACTATCAAATGTTGCGACAATGTGTTTTGGTGGCATCAAGACTCTCATTGAGAGTACCGCTTTCACTGGTGCTCGCTGATGGCTCTTGGATGTGCCGGTAACAAGAGATACTAAGCCTCTTCTGAAGGTTGTCGAACGAGCTAGACAATAGATGTAACTAGAGGTAAATGGCGATATCGGGTTAAGCATCAAAAACTCTGTCGAACAGACAGCCTGTTCGTTCTGTTTCACATCTGTTAGCCATACGCGCTCGGTCTCGGGGTTGAGTCTGGATATCAGAGTTACTCCTGGTCGAACGACAGTCTTTCGGCTCTTGATGCAACTTCCATACTCATGTACAGGCATCTGATTAGAATCATAAGCTGGAATGCTAAAGTGGCTGAATAAAGTCTGAGGCGAATCCCGAGGATCTGCGGTGTCTCGTAGGTGTTCTGCTATGTCTTTGATCTGCTTAATTTGCCAGCCTTCAGGAATCGGGCCCAATTCGGAGTCAACTAGGCGGCTGGGGAAGAGGTCGTAGAGGTTGGCGGGGAGGCCGTGGAGTGACTCACCCTGCCGCCACCAGCCCTTCATCTTGGCTTGGACAGGATCGAAGTCGATGAACCATGACTTGAATAGTGCTTTCGCTACTTCCTCTAATGTTTCGCTCATGCGGCGGTTCAACTCGATCTTGTCATCAAGAGTGCTTAGGATGTGGGCGATGGTGCGCTGCTCAGAGAAAGGTGGAAGCGGAATTTCTACAAGACCAATATCCGCCTTCCGTAATCCGAATCGTGTGACTCCATTTGCAAATGAATGGAACTGCTGTTGGACCTGACAAGCATTCAATGCATAGAAGAGATAAGTGCCATCGATTTGCGATAGACGCGGACGAAGAATTGCTAAATGATAACCGCAGACTAAGTTAGGAATGTCTTCCCGTACCAATGCTGGTACACCGATGTCGTCATGCTTCTCAGAGTCTTTTGTAATGACAACATCCCCTGCTGACAGTGAGCACTTTGCTATCTCGCGTTCGGTAGCAGTTGCCGCCATAAAATCCATGCCTGTGTGAATGAAACTGTTCTTGTACACGTCCATGTAGTTGCAAAGCTGCACAGCTCGTTCATTTGCCTTTGATTTCTTGTCTACACTGCTGAGCTGGAGGTCGATCAAGTCATTCAAAGCAACTCGACGCCACTTGCCGGGGGTAGTAGTGAGAGGTGTTTCTTCGCGAGTGGTCTTACTCGCAGGGGTACTGGATGGGGGTGTGCGCTGTTTGGTTCTGTCTCTGTCGATGGGCAGGGATACTCGCTGTGATTCCACGATCTGTTTGAAGGAGCCACTGATCCTGTTTAGGTCAACGACGTCGACCGTGTAGGGAAGGGTTGAGTTGTCGAATGCGTCTTTTAGCGTGTCCAACAACTTGTAGCTGAGCTTGTCATTGTCTTCCACAGCCAGGTCCAAGTCCGAGGCATCATTGGCCGACCAGTCGGCGCGGCTGCCGAACACCCACACTTTGAAACCAGCGGGAAGATGTTCTTGCAGAATCCCCTGCACAATTTCAAGGTGGTCGGGCCTTATGTCGATAGGACTAGTCAAGGGTTTTGATCTTCTCGCCCAATTGGCTCAAAAGATATCGAGCCTCGTCGAGGAAACCCGGCACCACCTCAAATACTGCTTGTGCTTTCTCTTCGTCATAGGTATGACTGGTTATAGCACGATTTTCGCGAAACTCTCGCCATGCTGAAAGTTCCAATCGTATAAGTTCTTGTCGGTATGCCTCTCGTATCACATTACTGAAACTGAGTTGGCCTATTTCTGCCGGATTGGCTGAGGCGAGTCTGAGATAGCGCCGCAACGTCTTGAAAGAGAGCTCATAGGTAAACTCGAATGACTGTATCACCGCAGCCCTCATATTTTTCTTGTAACGTGGGACACCCGGGACAGGATCCAAGTGATAATCGGCCAGGGCCTCTTCTAGCCGAGTAACAGCGTTTCTCAGACCGGTCAGATCTAATTCCATGTAATAGTTGCCTTCCTCTTAATCAAAGCTTGAACTTTCAGGTTTTTCCGACGGTTGCCGCATCACAACATCATCTCGTTCGATCTCTTTCTGAAAGCCAGCGAGTGCTGCAACCGGCTTCTTCAAACTGCTCGATTCGAGGGACACGATACTTCCAGCACGATACTTCCATCAGGTTTTGCGTCGTTCAATACCGAAGCCCAGCATATCGAAGTTCTTCTCGATCTCGGCATCCAGCCTTGCCGCTTCTGCTTGCTGTTCGCGCCCGTTGGGCTACCAGGCGGCGCATCTTGCCCTCAAAATGGTTCGCTGTCTCGTTCTTCGGGTTCTACTCCCACGTAACGGCCGGGTGTCAACACGAAGTCGTGTTCTTGGATCTCATCCAGTGTGGTGCTCTTGCAGAAGCCCGGCACATCCTCGTGCTGTTGTTCATACCATCCGTTGACTATATTCATCACAACAACGCCAACAGAACACAACAAACACCAACAAACACAACTGGGTGTTTCCTGATGTGATCCCTAAATGGTCAGAACAAAACAACAACGCCAACAGAAAACAACAAAAACAACAGCTAAGATGGAAGAATCGGACAAGCAGGCTACACCAATCAAGAAAACGATTGAGAGGCAGGTATGGCATCATCGAGGCGGACAAAGAGGAAAACGTGTCTTGTGATCCGTTCACCCCGAAACAAACATGCCGTTTAATGAGATTGAATAGAAGGACACGAATGTAATGTCGCGAAACCCTTTCGCTCCGACGTTCGGGGCTGCTCCTCCTCTGATGGCTGGTCGGGAAGCCATACTGAGTGACATCGCCGATGCCTTTTCAACCGGACCCACACACCCTAGCTACACATCTCTATTCTTGGGGTGCCGCGGATCAGGCAAGACCGTCATCCTGGGAGCTCTGCGAGATCTAGCCCACGAACGCGGTTGGCTGTCCATTTCATCAGCAGCTGTTGCATCAGGTCTTCTCAATCGTATAGCCCACCGCTGTGTGGAACATCTGAACCGGTGCTCTGACCGCCTACCGGACAAGGTCATGGCGGATCTGAACGCAGCGGGCATCGGCGTGGGAGCACATTACGACCCCCAATCCGACCTTTCCCGGCGCATCGACAACGTGTTCGCAGCTCTGGGTGCTCTCGCCACAGCCGATGGGACGGGTTTGCTGATCACGGTAGATGAACTACATGCAGGAGATATCGACGAACTGAAGCTTCTAGGCATAGCTGTGCAGGAGGTGGTGCGTGTCGGCCGGCATCCTGTGGCATTCGCCGGTGCCGGACTCACCCTGCTGGAGGATTCTCTCTTAGCTGACACTAGCGTTACCTTCCTCCAGCGATGCGCCCGCTATGATGTCGGGTTTCTGGACCCGACGGCAGCATGGGAAGCCATAGCACAGCCTGTCCGTGAACTCGGGACACGAATGAGCCCACAAGCGGTTGATCGTGCTGTCACCGTGTCTCAGGGATACCCGTTCATGGTTCAGCTGGTCGGTTTTCACGCTTGGGTCGCAGCCAACGACCCGGAATCGGAGATCACAGAAGAAGACGTCAACGTCGGTGCTGAAATCGCTGCCAGACAGATAGGACAACTAGTCGTGGCTCCTATCTGGAAGGACTTGTCACCCACAGCAAAGCGATTCGCGATTGCCATGGCACAAGATGAAGGAGAATCACGCATAGCAGACATAGCGGCCCGTCTCGGTGTGAGCAGCGGATACGCGAGCGTATACCGGCATCGTCTGCTGAGAACAGGGCTTATCTCCACCGCTGGTCACGGGAAAATTGATTTCGCATTGGAGACAACCCGAGACTGGGTACGAACACTAGACGAATATCGACTCATAGAAGAATCACGCAGACGACATCCAATGGGCTTTAACAGGCCTTCCCGATAAAACCAGTGTCCTGAGTTGCCGATTCGATACACATATAGTGATGGACTTTTCAATGATTTCACCTGGTTTTCCAATATAGCAAACCATGGTTAACCAAGAACCTGTAGGCGTGCGCCCTCAAAGATGCAGTGGGCTAGCGAAGCCGACGGGCTTTGGAACGTACAGCGCGGGCTGGGTCGGGCGGTCAGCTTAGATCTGGGTTACGAGTTCGGGATGATGTCGTCTACGTTGTGGACTTTCCGCAAACCCTAGCGACAATCAAGTACAATATACGTTTGATGTCCAGCAGCGAAGAATTGATCCGCCCTGTTGAAGTGCAAGCTCGTGAGCCTTACCGGTTATGGCTCCGTTACTCTGATGGTGTGGAGGGTGAGGTGGACCTCTCACACCTTGCAGGTAGGGGTGTATTCGGTGCGTGGGCAGACCGGTCGTTCTTTGCTGAAGCGCGCATCGGCCCTAGCGGCAGTATCAGTTGGGGCGACGGTATCGACGTGTGTCCCGATGCACTCTATCTGCGCCTTACGGGAATGTCCGCAGAGGAATACATGCCGAGGCTACGCAACATCTTCGCGGATGCCTGAACTCAGTCGTTTTTACGGCATTGTGATCTACATGTACTACGGTGATCACTCGCCGCCTCATTTTCATGCCAGATACGGAGACCAGGAAGCGGTTTTGGGTATCGACGGCTTAGCAGTGATCCGAGGCCGTCTACCGCCATGGGCCAATGGTTTGGTAGTCGAGTGGGCGATACAACACCGAACAGAACTGCAAGAAGCGTGATAACCGTGGACGTTGTATCCGGGTTGCGAGGGTAGGGGGGGGGTGATCACTGCTGTGACAACCGGTTGTATTACTTCGTAGTTTTGTGTAGTATGAAGCTGTTCGTGTTTTGCGATGTGTGAGGAGAGCTATGTCCCGTCCAACTTCATTTCGTCTTGATGACGAGCTATTGAAACGCCTCGAAACCGAGAGTAGGGCCGCAGCGGAATCTGTTACGTCGCTTGTGCGTTCACTACTTGATGAGGGTTTGAAGATCCGTCAGTTCCCCGGTGTGGTCTACCGATCCGGTCCCGCTGGCCGGCGCGCTGCGCTGGTGGGCGGTCCCGATGTCTGGGAAGTGATCCGTGACCTGCGATGCTGGCCTGGTCGTGGCATGCAGCGTATCGAATGTCTGGCGAAAGAACTCGGTTTACCTGTGAGTCTGGTGAAACTGGCGACGGAGTTCTATTGCGCCTATCCCGACGAGATCGATGCCCGCATCGACGCTGATGAGCGAGCTGCTCAGCAGATCCAACGTCAGACGTTACGACGTGAAGCTCTGCTATCTTCATGAGATGGTTGTTGGACGAGATGCTCCCACCGGCAACCGCGAGCGAGTTGAATACCATTGTACGAGCTGGTCATGTCTCACCTGAGAGAATCTCCCATACGTTCTTGTAATCAGCACCGGACAACGCGGCATCCTCAGGGCGTGCGCGGTCCCATTCGCCTGGAGTCAGATCTTGCAGGAATTCGCGTGCCTTGCCAATCGAATATCTGCTGTCGTCGTCGCCTGTGATGTCGCGATAGATGCGGCCCAGTCCTTCCGCGGCACTGCGGGGTGCGGCGTTCATACGCATGAGGACCGCTTCCTCTGAGCGAACGCCGTGGTAGATCATGGCTGGAAGCGCATTCATGCGGCGACGATCGGCTTCTGAGAGTGCGTCCAAGTCTGGACCTGCCATCTGGTTCAAAGCGGAAACCCCCCAGGTACCGCTGTTGACTATAGCCCGGTAGACCGCCTTACAAGCAGCGGTCAAGGAGTCCTTGGAATCGCTGAAATACGAAGAAGCGATATCGTTCAAGGTCTTCCCGTTCACCCAATCGAGTGTCATATTGGCTATGCGAGAATGATCCAATCCTTTTGATGCGATGTCCTCCAAGTGTTGTTTGAGTTGTGGGACTTTCAGCATCACACCGAAAAGATCGGACATCCTACCATCGGCGCCGAAAAGGCTTTCCGGTGCCCAGTCCGATGGTTTCAGTTTCTGTTCCAAACTGTTCAACCCGAACATCGCCTTGTTCACACCCTCAGGAGAGAATCCTGTTGCATCTGCCAGAGTTATAATACCCGGGTTCATATCGGCAAGTTCGTATGCATAGGAGCGTGTTGCTTCTAGAAGTGTCTCGGCTTTCTCTTCGTGTTCAGGGTCGCTTCTAAGTGTTCTGTACCCGTATGTCTGGCGCAGGAGTTGTTCGGAATCCGCCAACACCAGGTCCAGGTTCTTCTTTTCAGCCCATAAGTGAGCGATGTAACAGCGGAAATCCTCCCACTGATCCTGCCACAGTACTGTTGACAAGCTTGCGAGCTCTCCGCGGCTTGCGAGCTCTTCTAAGAGCGTGACCAGTCTTGACACTAGTAGCCCGGTATTTCGTCCGACGAACTCTACAACAGCATTCCGATCAGTGCCTTCAGCTAGACCTATGACTCCAACGCTGTCGTGTGTTAGCCTTCCTGCACGTCCGGCGAGATTCCAGAATTCTCTCGGAGACATCGGCATAGATCTACCCTTGTCGGGCACGAATCTGGATGCCAGAAAAACTGACGCTACCGGAAAATTTATTCCCTGTGCTATCGTGGAAGTAGCACAGAGCAGTTTGAGTTTTCCGGTCTCAGCAAGCCATTCCATGAGTGTTCTCACATCGTCCGACAAGCCGGCATGATGCACTCCCACGCCTGATTCAAGCATCCCTATGAGTCGAAAATCAGAAGCTATCTCGGTGCGCAGAAAATTCTGAACGAGACGGATTTCAGATGGCACATTATCGAAAGACGGAAGAGCGTCAGCTGCTTTTGTGGCCATATCCCAGACAGTGTTTATGTTGTTCGCAACCGCTATGCTCGTGCCACGAGCTGACAAGACGGAGCCGATGGCAGCTGTCTGAAGTCCCAGGCCTTGCTGTGTCGCACCACTGAGAACACGGTTCTTGGGTACATCAATGGGACGCACAGGGCCTACCCGGTGTGTGCCACGCAAGGCCATTGCTTTTTCAGTGGTCGTGAGTGTTTCGAACTCAAGACGCCATCCGGCCCGTTGGCTATCATCGGCAACAGCACGATACAACCCGATGATGCGTTCGTTGGGTTTCCATGGTGATGTACCAAGGCTTATGGACTGACCGGCATCTATGTCATGCGCGAGCCAGCGGGCGATTAATTCGGGACTGTCCACATAGGGCATGAGAAGCAGGAAATTCGCCTTCGGGCATTCGCGTTTGATAGTCGCCAGTAGGAACTCAATGCGCATCCCTCGACTTTCATCCTCTATGTTGTGGGCCTCGTCCATCACAATCAACGCCAGCGGACGCTCTATCTTCTTATTGCGGATCACGAGCGACAGCTTTTCCGGTGTTGCCACAAGCACATGGAAAGGTGTTTCAGTGTCGTTCAGCAGTTCTTCTTCGAAAGTATCGATTTCCACGGCAGCGGTCAACTGTTCGATCCGTATGCCGATAGGACCGAAATCACGACGCAAAGTGCGAGTAATCTGCGCTGACAATGCGCGGGTTGGTGCCACATAAGCAACCCATCCAATATCAGCATCGAATTGGTTCAATGCTTGCAGCATCCGGAACTGCGCCAACAAAGTCTTACCACCAGACGTGGGTAGGTCGACGACAATGGCCGTCTTCGCTTGATCCAATAAACCGTACTCCACTAAAGCCGCTCTCTGTGGTGGCAGAAGTTCGAACATGGCATGGGACTCTCGCCTTGTCAGAGATTCAATGAAATTCGAAGTACGAGAATTGATCGCTCTGGTAGTCCACCAAAGCGAATTCGTGATCATCGACTGCGAAGTTGCGTAAAGCCACCGAAGGATCATTTCATGCTGTGCATCACCAGACGCAGTCGCTGCCCGTATCGCAGCTTCATAATGCTTTTCAATATGCCCGAAGGGTTGATTCGGCTGCCCTTGAAGCATATAGAGAGCAAGTACTTCCGTAGCTCGGGCCCAGTGATACAGTGCTACGAGTCGTAATGCAATCGCACGGTCCACCTCGGGGGATTCGTTGCGAAGTCTTTGAGCCTCCATCGTCTTTTGATCCTCACGCAAACCCGCGATGGTCTCACGGACTCGGTCCAAGTCATCCCAGCCGTTCTTTCTGAACAGTCGTATCCAGCAATGAAACAGCCTGTAAAGAAGCCTTTGATCCCAAGAGATATCAGCAACACTCGGAACATCCAAGGCTTCAGAGTGATCCGAATACCAACGGCGTAGATCCGACCACCGATCACCACAATACGCCAAAGCCGAAAGCTGAAGAACATGATGCAACCTTTCTTGGGTCGTATCAGGAACCGCTAGCAAACGACGTATATCAAACGCTCTGAAAGACGCAGCCACCGCTTGTTGACGCAGGGAGTCATTCCCACCTTCGGGACGACTGAGCTCTCCAAGCCCCTCAATCGCGGCCAATTCGTAGGCAAGTACTACACGCTCCAATAAGTGTGTGTCTGCATCGTTGTTCTGCGTGTTTCCGTTTCCACTCGTTGCCTGAAAGTCGAATGATATCTGCTGACCGACAGCCTGTTCAGCGAGACGCTCATTGGCTATGTTGGATGCACGATCCATTGATTCGCGGCCCAGAGCCTGGAATGCCCAGTGCGACTCCAACTCCCTGAAGGCATCCTCAGAAAGCCTCATAAAGTCTTCCGTTTCTGAACGGCCACATCTCTAACATACCCGATGCCGTCTTCTGGCAAGTATATAGCTAGAAATTCAATCTTGGATCCCTCTGGACAGTCACTGGCAAGACGATTGACTGTTTGGCTCAAGTCCACGGGTCGCGGCTCAACATCCCTTACAGATACGCTTCGGCGATTGCTTCACCCATACGCCATTTCTCAATCCGCACAGGAAAGCTCAAGACTCGAGCGAGGTTATCTCTCATGAATTCGGTCTCAGCGACATCGGTAAGAATCCTCTGACTGTTCAACATGCCCTCTTCATCAAATAATACGGGAAAGACTCGATCATTTATAGCGTTGTCCAGATCAATTCTCGACCACTCAATCCCAGTCCCCGAACATGGGGGCTCTCTAAGTGTGTATAGGAGTCGACCTGCTGGAACACTCGCTCGGTTACTCACAGTCCTCCATCTGCCCGTTCATTTCGAGGGTGCATTTCATGTATGGTCGTCAAAGCATACGTCACAATCACAGGCCCGATACGTTCGCTGGGATCACCTAGTTGCTTGAGATGATCTGTCAAATAGTTGAGATCAGTATCTATGTCTTCGAACATCTTCGTACTAACTTGAGTTAACTCAGAGTTTCAAAAGCTAACAACAGACGTTTCGCAACCGTGTTCTCATCAGTGGTACTCGCTGTTACGCATTTCATGAATTCTTCACTTGAAGTCAGTTTCTCGTACTTGTCTTGAATATCCTCATAGTCTTCTTTTTTGATACGACTGATGGCAACGAACACGCTGTCAAAAACTGCTGCGTTGAGTCCGGCACGTATATGGAAAGGCTTCTCACCCAGGTTGTCTAAAACAGCACTTGCAGTTTTTTTGAACATGCACGCCAACTCATCCATATAGTCACTGTCTTTAGTTCCATACTGCATCATGAAGTTGTTGAGAAATCCTTTCATCGGACTCTTATAGTCATCATGATTCTTTGTAAGCGCAAGAAATCTGAGTATGAGTTCCACATCTCTTTGTCGTTTATCAGGATTCTGGTGTCCGAATATCTTTCGCCACGGTCCGAATTTGTTGCATTCGATCAGCATGTCGTTCAACGGGCCGTGATGCACACAATTCCGTATCTCTTGTGGAGTGAGTTGAGTTCCTCCTGTATTGAGTCTCTCGAACACATGATAGACACTGGTATCATCAGCAGGCTCTAGCTGCCGAATTATCATAGCCCGCAGAACAGAATTGTTGAGTGCAGCAAATGCCACAGGATCCTGGTCTTCCATAGAACTATAGGTGAGACCCTCATACCTGTTGCCTTTTTCAAGCCCTTTCAGAGCAAAAATGCTTTGTCTGCCTGCTCTTTCCTCACCGAAATAGCCATCAAAAAAGCTCGCAATGGTCCGAACCCGCTGCTGCCCGTCAACCACAAGTAACTCTTGCGATTTCAAATCCTGGAATAGGAAAATCGGTGGAACAGGAAGACCTTTCAAGAAAGAATCGATAAGCTTGCTGGACTGGTTTTGGTTCCAAACAAAGCGGCGCTGAAAAACAGGAACCACGATCTGCTTCTTTCGCCACTTGTCAACCAGAACCTCCAGCGTATAATCAGCAGGATAGGTCAGAATCTCATATGAGACCAGCGTGGCTGCGTGATCGGCTATCTCACTCTGTACCTGATCAAGGGGATTCTGATCATCAACCGAATCAGCGTTCCTAGACACAGACACCTCTTCGTTTAGAGCCGGATACATTCAATGTTGAAACTGCTACCATAAGCTCTGATCATACCTTGTTACAGGTGGTGTGAAACAGCAACTGGCGCGCATATACCTGCATTGCGTGCAAAACACCATGACAAAGCGTTTAATAAATGGAAAACCCATGAAATATCCTAGGATAGTAGCTTAAAGCTACCAAAGCCAAACTTGACTTCGTTCGACATGGAAGTGGTACAGTGTTCATCCGCACGAGCTGATCATGTCTCACCAGAGAGAATCTCCCATACGTTCTTGTGCTCAGCACCAGACAACTCTGTTCCAAACTGTTCAACCCGCAAACCCTAATAACAATCAAGTACAATGTACGTTTGATGTCTAGCAGCGAAGAATTGATCCGCCCTGTTGAAGTGCAAGCACGTGAGCCTTACCGAATATGGCTCTGTTACTCTGATGGTGTGGAAGGTGAGGTGGACCTCTCACACCTTGCAGGCAGGGGTGTATTCGGTGCGTGGGTAGACCGGTCGTTCTTTGCTGAACCACTCATCGGCCCTAGCAGGCCGTGGCACATTGATGAATCACGGCTTGCGGACATAGCAGCGCGTCAGGACTAGAACCACTCACGGGAAGAGTTCGAATGGGCTGGGCTGATTTCGAGTGCGTCGTCTTCGATCTGGAAGCGAACGCCGACCGGTCTGACCCGCCGGAGCATGAGATCATCGAGATCGGTGCCGTGCGGATAGTCGGCGGCGTCGACGTGGCAGAGTTCCAGACGCTTGTACGTCCGACCCGGCCGCTGCGGGATTCCACCAGGCAGCTCACCGGTATCACAGACGAAGCACTCGAATCGTCGCCGCCGCCTGCTGCTGCTCTGAGAGACTTCTATGAGTTCACTGGTGGCCTGCCGATGATCGCTCACAACGGATTCCGCTACGACTTCCCGCTGCTTGACTCGGTCGGCATCAAGGCGGGCGTACCCGCACCGGAGAACATCCGCCTCGACACGCTCGAACTCGCCCACCTCGCTTTCCCGAGAGCTGGCAAGGGCATCATCTCCAACGTCGACGGCAGTCAGCCGCTCCAGGCTCGCAGTCTCGACGCGTTAGTCGAACACTTCTTCAAAGACACGCCACGAGAGCGACATCGCGCTCTGGGCGACGCCCGTATTCTGCGTCGAGTGCTACCTCGACTCCTGGCTGTGCTCGACGGTGACGAGCCTGCGCGCCGTCTGCAACGCTGGGTGCTCGGCATTGGACGGCACCCGTGGGCGCGTCTGATGACCCCGGTGGCGGAGTCGGTGCCGCTTGAGCAAGTAGTGGAGATGCCTGATGCGATATCGTGCCGTCCGCCGACTGGGACGTTCAACCCTGGAGCTGTGGCTGCGATGTTCGATGAAGGAGGGGCTCTGATGAGCAGGGCGCGCCAGCCGCGCCGTCAGCAGATCTCCATGGCCTGCAAAGTCTCCGAAGGACTCGCACACGGCGGCAGACATCTGGTAGAAGCCCCCACCGGTACTGGAAAGACTCTCGCCTACCTGGCACCGGCCATCGAGTACGCCCATGCGAGCGGCAAGTGCACAATAGTGGCCCCTCATTCAAAAGTGCTGCAAGACCAAGTGATGTTCACGCTGGAAGAACTCTCCGACGAGCTGGACCCGTTCGAGTTCGTGCTGCTCAAAGGGCGCAGCAACTACATCAGCCTAGAGTCGCTGGCCGGGGAGTTGGACGCTTTGGCTGAAGCCGGTGAAGAAACCGTGGCAAACCCCCATACCGACAGCCACCGGAGCGCACCGCCGAGTGGGTTCACGCACGATATCGTGTTCGCTTTGGCGATGCTTTGCGGCTGGGTGGCTCAAACCCCTACGGGTGACTGGGATGACGTGCGTGCCGGGGCTCTCGACTCGGGACGGTCGGCTCTGAGCGGTCTCCGTCGTCGTCTGCACGTGGACAGTCCGCTCGGCCCGCCGAGGCGTCCACTCGACCGACTGGAGTTCTACCGCAGAGCGCGAGACGGGATGCGCACTGCTCATGTAGCTGTGATGAACCACGCTCTGGTCATCGTCGACGACGAGTGGCTCGACCGCAGCAGACACTTGGTGCTGGACGAGGCTCACAACCTGGAGGATTCTGCCACGGACGCTCTGTCTCAGGCTGCCGACCGCAGCGAGTTGGAAGCCCTATGCGACACGCTGTGGGATCCGCAGCGGCGCAGCGGGACGATGATACGCCTGGCTCGCGCCACTCGTTGGTCACTGCGCGATGAGACGTTGCAACGCATCCGCCGCTCGGTGGAGACGACACGCGACAGGCTTGCGAGTTTCGGTGAGATGCTGGTGGGCTATCTGCGCATCCGCACCGGTATCAGCAGCAACGACCCGTATCCGAGGTCGTATCGCATACGCAGAGGTGTCGACACTCGGCACTCCGAATATGTCGGAGTTCTGACAAAGGGCAAGCATCTGATCGACGCCCTGATTGCGACAGCGGAAGCACTCGACCAGGTGAACCTCCCCGCTTCCGGCAAGCTGACCGGACGCTACCGACGCTACCGCCTTGAGCGGGAGATCAGCAGGCACGGGCGAACCGCTCGCGACGCAGCCAAGACTATCCGCCAAGTGCTCGGCGCGTACGACCACGAAGACTGGATCGCCATCGCTGAGATATCCTCCACCGTTGACGTCAGCAGCCCGGCCGCTTACCCTGGACGCCGTCACGATGCCGCGGACTTGGCGGACGCCCAGCGGAGCGGTTCTTGGGTTTGGCAGCTGCGGCGATCTCCGCTGTCGGTCGCTTCCCGTCTGCGGTCCATGTGGGATGATCTGGATGCGGCGGTGCTCACCTCGGCGACTCTGCGTGTGAATGAGAGCTTCGACTACGTGATCGGAGCGGTTGGGCTGGGAGCAGTGGAGACGACGGTGCTGGACAGCCCTTTCACTCATCTGTCGGAGAACCATCTGTTGCTGCGGGTTGACTACCTGCCTGCTCCACGGGCACGGCTCATGGAGGAGTTCAAAACTTCCGCTGCTGGGGAGATCCCGCGACTGTTGATGCTAACAGGCGGCCGAGGGCTGGTGCTGATGACCGCTCGGGCCCGCATGCTGTTCGTGCGCGACCACGTGCGTCCGATCCTGGAAGCCGAGGGTATGCCGCTGCTGACACAGGGTGATGATTCCGCGGCTGCGCTGGTGGAGCGGATGCGGTCTGAGCGGGTTTCCAGCCTTCTGGCGCTGCGGTCATTCTGGGAGGGTGTGGACGTGCCGGGTGAGGCGTTGAGTCTTCTGATCATCGAGAAGGTTCCGTTCGATTCGCCGGCCGACCCTGTGGTGGGTGCCCGGATGGTATCCATGGCAGATCAAGGCAAAGACCCTTTCGCTGGTTACATGGTGCCGAGAGCTGCTCTGCGGTTCGCTCAGGGAGCGGGTCGTCTGATCCGCACGGAGGAAGACCGAGGTGTGACTGTGACGCTCGACAGCCGTCTCTGCCGGGCGACACCGTACCGGGATGTCATGCTGAACTCCCTGCCCGGCTCGCCCCGGGTGGAACGGGCGAGCACCCGAGTCGAGGCTTACAGGCGGATAGCCGACCATCTCGACGGCATCGACCTCGGCGACGAACTCCTGCAGAAGCTCGACACGATGACCATCGCCGACCCTTGGAGCGAACTCGCCCGACTCGAACTCGGTGCAGCCGGTGCAGCCGATACAGCTGGCGCGACCAGTACAGCCGACCGGTTGGAACAGGCACGCGAGCTACTCGGCTTCGAGGAGTGGCGGCCCGGTCAGTTGGAGGTGATGGAGCGATTCATGAACGGCCGGGACGTTCTGGCTCTGATGCCGACAGGCCACGGCAAGTCGATCACTTTCCAGCTGCCAGCACTTCTATCTCCTGGTGTGACGTTGGTGATCTCGCCTCTCGTGGCTCTGATGAACGATCAGACCGAGAATCTGAAAGCTCGTGGCGTCATCAAAGTCGCCAGGATACACAGCGGCGTCGGTCTCAGCGAACAGCGCGACGTGCTGCGCGGCGTGGAACGAGGCGAGTACAAGTTGCTCTACGTCAGCCCGGAGCGGTTGTGGTCACCGGAGTTCGTGACGCAGTTATCGCGGATCGGGTTGGCGCGTGTCGCTGTGGACGAAGCCCATTGCATCTCGCAGTGGGGTCATTGCTTCCGGCCCGAGTACTCAGCCATACCCTCGGCGCTGGAACGGATCACAGCAAACTCCAAGCGGCCGCCTGTTCTAGCTGCCACGGCCACTGCCACGGCCGAAGTCCGCCGCGATATCGAACGTCTGCTCCAGCTGGATCTGTGCGATAGCCCGGTGGCTATGCCCCTGGATCGGCCCGAGATACGCTACCTGGTAGAGCGATGCGATAATAGCAGAGACCGGGACCTGCGGACGGTTCAGGTAGTGGAGGCGTTCCGGTCCAAATCGGCGATCGTGTACACGCCGACACGCAGAGCCGCCGACCGGATCGCCGCTCTCCTGCAAGCTGCGGGCCACGTGGCGAGTCCGTATCACGCCGGGATGGAGACGGAACACCGGTTCCACACAGAGGATGCTTTCCGCCACGGCGAAATCGACGTCGTGGTGGCCACCAAAGCGTTCGGGATGGGCATAGACAAACCCGACATAGCCCTGATCGTGCATTTGGAGATGCCCGCCAGTATTGAGGAGTACGTCCAGGAGACCGGCCGTGCAGCACGCAAGATAAGCTCAGGCACAGCGGTGCTGATGACGATGCCACGGGATTGCAGCATCCACAGGCGGTTCGTGCAGAACGCCGCTCCCAGTGTCAACCTGGTGAGACAGGTGTGGTCGCAGGTGCGCACGGGTACCCGCCCCTACGACCCGGATGCCTTCGACACCGGTGGAATCCGAGGCAGCGACCACCGCTACGACGATGTCGCCACGGCCCTGTCCGTGCACTACCTGCAGGAAGCGGGAGGTCTGACGCGTCTGCCCGACACACCCTGGCGGGGCCGGGCGACGATCGTGAGCGACACTCCGCGGCAGCTCGACGAGTTGACACGATTCGATAAACGGCTGACCCGGCGCGGCAGAACCCTCGTCGAGGCAGTGGTGCAGAACGGTGAGGAATACCATGCGGAGGTCTGGAGCCGGCTCCTGGACAGGCCCGCGACCGACATCGCTGACGACTTGATGGAACTCAACCGTCGGGACATCCTCGGGTTCGTGTTCTGGAAGCAGGCCTGGGTGCTCCAACGCCGCCCGAACGCAAAAGTCAAATGGTCGCTGGTGGAAGACATCATCTCACAGTGCCGAGCATCGGCAGCTGAGAAGTCCAACCAAGCCAAGGCCTTCGCCCGACGCACTCGCGGCTGCCGGGTGCGCACAATGCTGGAATACTTCAACGTAGCCCAAAACGCTGCAAGATCCTGCGGACGTTGCGACCTGTGCACCCAGCTGGAACGCCCTTGGTGCGAAATCAGCCTGAGCATTGAAGGGCTGTCGAGCTCGCTGCCCAAACGCAGCATCGTCCTGCGCCTGCTGGACGACACGTCCGGCGCTCACTATTCCCGGCGCAATCTCGAGAAGGCACTTCTCGGCGAGCAAGGTCCCGCCGAACGTTCCCTGCCGGTCAGACTCTCAGGACATCCCTCATTCGGGCGTCTTTCACTGCTCAGCACCAACGCTGTGACACGTCTGATCGACGATCTGATCGGCAGAGGCCTGGCAACTGCCGTGAAGACCGAATACGAGGGAAAGACCTACCAGAGCCTGGAGATCACCGACAGGGGACGGCAACTGCTGTAGAGACCATGGGCGGTTCCTCAGCCCGGTAGACGCTGTTGCGGCCAAGGTGTCATGCAACAGATTGGCGTCAACACCGTGTATATTGGGAGTATGAGAAGACCTCTGTTCATGCTCGGAGTTTTGATGCTTGCCTGGTTGCCGTTGACATCTGCCTGTGGGGGCGGTGTAAGTGGATGGAACCACCACCGACAGCGACGGCACAAGCGTTGACACAGGCACTGGCACCGACGATTCGGCCGCGGCGGGTGTCGACCTCGACGATTTCGTGTGGGCGTCCGGCTCGAGGCTACGCGGCTTCCCCCGTTGATATGATGCTCGGCTGATGGCGTTTCTGCATCCCAAGAACTTGGCCAGCCGCAGTGATGTGCCGCAGCGCCTTCAAGTGGTGGCGCGTGCTCTGCGTGATTTCCTGCCCGATGGGGTGACAGTTTGGCTGGAGCGCACCGGGGACGGCGATGCTGCCGCAGCTCAGCTCGAATTCGAGGGGACGAGACGCTCCGACACAGGAGATGTCGAAGCCTATCTCGTGCTACTCGATCCGCAGGCTGGGATAATCGTGATCGAAACGCCAACGAAAGCCAGGGTAAGCTCCACACGCCGTGCGGCAGCTCCCAAGAGGCTCTCAGGCCTCGCCGCTCTCGCCGGAGCGTTCCGAAACCGGATGGGCCGCGGCCAGAATGAGAACGCTGAGGAATCCGACAATCCCGCCGGTGATCCCGTGGAACAGGATCGGATTCGACTCATGATCACCGACCGTGCGTCTCAGCTGCGCCGCAGGCTCGACAATAAGTCGATCTCCACCCTGCCGGTAGTTGAAGCGTTGGCCCTGCCGAGTATGCAGTCACATGAAGCCGCTACGCTGTCTGCCCGCTTCGGGGTATCCGCGCTCGCAGCCGAGGACTTCACAGCAGAAGCTCTGCATCCGGCGTTGCGCCGGGTGATCGGGAGCCGCCGTCAGCCGCTGACCCAACCCGAGGAGAACACCGCTAGAGCGACGGTCAACCCCACCATCGTCATAGACGCCGAAGCTCCTCAGATGTTTACCGCTCCCAGCCCGTCCAACGAACACCTGATCCGCGTTCTCGACCGCGAGCAGGAGCGCCTGGCCCACAACCTCGGCAACGGCTACCGGCTCATCAGAGGCGTGGCGGGCAGTGGTAAGACTCTGGTACTCACCCACCGCGCGATGTACATGTCACGCCTTCTGCCCAAGTGGCGGATACTGGTGCTGTGCTTCAACCGGCCGCTGAGGGCCTCTCTGGCGGCAGGATTGGCCGGACACCATGACAACATCACCGTGTACAACCTCGACGCTCTGGCTTACAAGATGGTCAACGACGCAGGATTGGACGGTGCTGATCCGAGGCAGGCCACATCCGGGGACTCCCGACAGGATACGAGATACGGCAGGATCACACGCACGGAGCCCCAGGCTGGCAGCGCCTCCCACACCCGCAGGCCCGACTTCGACAAGCGTCGGCGGGATGCTCTCGAGATAGCGCAGCAGTTAGACGATTCGCAACGCTACGACATGGTGCTTGTGGACGAAGCCCAAGACCTCGACTCTGTCGGGCTTGATCTGGCATGGGCACTGCTCAAATCGGAACGCAGGCATTTCGTGATGGCCATGGACAGTGCCCAGTCGACACACCGCAGAAGGATGACCTGGAATCCGCCCGAGATCACAGCGCAGGGTCGGACCACTCTGCTGGACATCAACTACCGCAACACCCAGCAGGTGCTCGACCTCGGCCTGCGAGTCCTTTTGGGAGGCGGAAGTCGGCAATCCGCCGAGCCCGCCGCACGTAACCCGGCAGGAAGTAGAACCCGTGATACCGTGCTCGATGATCTGAATGAACTGGTGATGCCCGACACAGCTGTGCGATCCGGCGTTGAACCGCAACTTCTTGCGTGCGCCGATCTCCGAGCAGAGGCAAAGGCCATCGCCGAGAAGGTCGAGCAGTTGCGAAACAGTGGTACCGCAGCTGACGATATAGTGGTACTGCTCGGCGACAAGCACAAAATGCAGGATGATGTGACGCGACGCGTGCCCGGTACTTTCACAGTAGAAAAACAGAAACGGGACCAAGTCGCTTCGATCCAGGGAAAAGTGCGGATCGCGTCTTTGAGCATTCTGAAAGGTTTGGAATTCAAGCACGTGATCATAGGCGGGGCCAACCACATCCATGTGCCCGGACCCGATGACGCTCAGAGCGACGATCTCAAACGACGTAACCTATACGTGGCTATCACCCGAGCCACCGAAAGCGTCACGATCGTGTATTCAGGGTCGGGCCTGATGTCAGAATTGAAATCCGACAGCCCTGCACTCAAACGAGGATCACCCGTTAAACCGGTACACACAGCAATACACCCGCAACACGACAAGACTTCGGAACGCAGCGAGCCCCACACTCCAACTAACCGCACACCATCTGACAGGTCACGGTCAAGCTATCGATACGACAACACCGACCTTGCTTCCAGGACATCACCGGGCACACCAACCAAGAGTCAACCCGACCTCGACAAGACAGCGAGGACACCCCCGCGAACACCTCCCAAAGCGAACGAGGAGGCCTGCTATGAACGTCTCAGGCAGTGGCGTCTGGAACGCAGCAGAGCCGACGGAGTTCCGGCTTATGTGGTGTTCAACAACAAGGTGATGGCCGAACTCGCCCGCCGCAGACCCGTCACCGACCGAGAACTCCTGAAAGTCCCCGGCATAGGCCCACGCAAACTAGAAGTCTACGGCTCAGATCTGAAGGAACTTTTGGCAGAAGAACTGTAGGACTTGAAGGCTCTTCGGACTTGAGGGTGGAGTCGGGGGTAGTAGGTGTCTTTGAATTCGGTG
>JAPPJC010000060.1 GCA_028820455.1 Acidimicrobiaceae bacterium | reverse complement strand
GTCCTGATCGGAGCCTACCTGACTCCCCACTCCACCCTCATACGCGAAGAGCCAGCATAGCGACAACTCAGCGAGGATTCATGCTGAATTGTCTTTAAGATAAACTATGGTGACAGTTGAACAATCGTACTGCCTATATGGGTCTGCCATAGGGCCATAGGGGTGGTATGGGCCGGTTAGTTGACAGGTTCTGGGACGAGCATCGACTTGTTTCGCGTCCGGCTGATGAGACGGATCCATTATCAGGGATATTCCATGCTTACGTCCCTTATCCGATCATCGGGTTCAAGCTGCTGCTCAACGCCGACACGTGGCATAGGGTGCATGCAGCTGAACAAGCAGTAGCAGCACTACCCTCAGCAACTGCTGCTCCCACGGAGTGGCTGCTAACACGCGCCGAGAGTGCCGCTTCAAGTACCATTGAGGGCATCCGGCCTTCGGCGAGGCGGCTGGCACGAGCCGAAGCCCAACTCGCTCTCGGTAAACAGAGACCCCGATACGGTGACCTCGAAGCCCTTGGCAATATCTCGGCCACACGTCTCGCTGTGAAAACCGGTGCCGAGAACCGGGCTGTGACCATTGACGACATCTGCGCGATCCACGCCTCACTATCGGGTGACGACCCGCAAGCTGGCGAGATCCGCTCACGTCAGAGTTGGATCGGCTCGGGTATCTCTTCAACACCGCTCAATGCTGCGTTCGTTCCACCACCACCGGAGACTCTACCCACACTTCTCGAAGATCTCGTCGCTGCGATCAACGAACCGGCAGCCAGCCCGCTAGCCCACGCCGCTGTCGTGCACGCCCAGTTCGAGACAATCCATCCCTTCGTTGACGGGAACGGACGCACAGGCCGCGCTCTCATACAGCTGATGTTGCGTCGTAGTGGTCTCACCACGGCGTGTCCGCCACCGATCAGCTCAGCACTGGCTCTGAACAGAGACGCCTATATCAGCGCACTCAACTCGAGCCATCCGGTGTGTGCTCCCGACGACCCGAAGCGATCCGCAGCTCTCACACAGTGGATCATGCTATGCGCGGACGCTTGTGTGCAAGCATGCGACTACACATCGCGTATCATCTCCCATGTAACGGATCTCCAACAGGCCTGGCATGATCAGCTGCTTTCGAGCGGTGTTCGCAGTTCCAACTCTGTGATGCGCCTTATAGAGGTCCTGCCCGCGAATCCCATACTCAACGCGACCACCGTTGCTGGACTACTCGCGGTCAACACACGCACCGCGCAGCGCGCCATAGACTTGCTGGCGGACGCAGGAATCCTAGTGCAACGCAGCGCAGGCAAACGCAACCGTATCTATGAAGCAGAAGCGGTAATGGACGCTTTCGCTACCCTCACCCGAGTTGATCGAAACGGTGGCAGCCTCAACTTACCGTCAAGCACAAAGCACACCATCAGCAGCTAGTCGAGCTTGAGGGGGCCTACCGTAAGGAACGAGTCCACCAACCCACTTCCACTGCGTTACAATGGGAATATAGTAACGTTACTACATGCAGAGGAGACCTCTTGCCGCAATTACCCGCACGCAGCATGAGTAGTCGAGAATTCAACCAGGCAACCGGTGCCGCCAAGATAGCCGCTCGTAACGGCCCAGTATACATCACCAACCGCGGCAGGCTCTCCCACGTGCTGTTAAGCTATGATCACTACCAGCTGCTCACCGCTAACAAATCAAGCCTCGCCGACACACTTTGCAACACACCCGGTGTCAGCAACGTCGACTTGGAGATTCCAGCTCGAGACCTCAAAGCACGACCTGTGATCCTCGACTACTGAGGTGACATTTAAGCTGGTAGCCCGAAAGAACGGACTTTGCATCGATATTTCAGATGTGTGGCCTTTATCGGACATAAACCCGCTCCGATTTGAAGTCCAAATCCTCTCAAACCCTCCATCGGCGTTCGTCGGGCTTGATCCCGGCGTAGCGTTTGGCAACTCGGGCTGCGGCGTCCTCGCGAGCCTTACGGGCACGGGCGATACGATCGAAAAGGGTCCCTTCGTTTTTGCGGGACTCGGGCACAAACGGTGGGATGTAGCCCATCTGCGTCTCCTTCCGTAGCCTGACTAATTTATTGCCTTCCAGTATACCCCATCCTGTGTCATGCAACTAAAGTTATCACTTGCGGTCAGGCCAGCATCAGACGCTCGCCTTTAGGTTCTGGGACGGGCCGACCCAACTCCTGTGACCTTTCAATCCACAGCAGTATCGCCTCCTTGACATTATACAAAGCGGTTTCTTGGTCATCTCCGTGTGCCATGCATCCAGGTAACTCGGGTGCCTTGACGACAAACACCTGGTCTTCGTTGCTCCAGTAAAGAATGATTTCATACTTGTGCATCAGATGTAGGAGCTCGAGAAATGGGTTTTCACTGTCGTTGTTTTACACGTCCGCGAAATCAACGATCATGTGCCAGCGGCAGAAGCAACTGGTGAACGGTGTCGAGACAAAGGACGCCGTCCCGTTGTCGCTGTGTGTGCTACGACTTCAAAGGGGCCGTTGACTCCAACGAATTCGCCCATCTCTTTGTCGTTGACAGCTGGTGAGACAACTGATCCGTATCGGAGGTTCTCAGCGTGGAGTAGGTATTCTTGGCACCAGATCCCGAGTAAGAAGTATAGATCTGTTAGAGCGGAACAGGTTCCGCTGGGCTGTTCTAGCAGCTTTTCTAGGTCTACTAACCAAAACACAGCCCAGTTGGCTGTGAGTGCCGGTGGCATACCACACTGCACGGCGCGTACAGCAGTACGGAGGTCGTTCTCCGGGATCGTGCGTAGAAGTTGAATCGAGCCATCGGATTCTTGGTCTTGATAGACGCCACTCTCGTATCCATCCACCGAGTATACGACAACGAGCCGTCTTAAGCGGAGACTGTTGATGCTTAGACCCGAACGCGTTCGGATATCCGGCATTCCAGCTGCCGAAATCCGGCTACCCCGTATGATTTGCTCGAAATCAACAGCCGGGGCACTCTCCAGGCGATACTTGCGAAGAGATCGACGTTTGAGTAATGTCTCCACCAACGGGCGAGACTTTGGACTGGAACGCCGTGTGTTTTCGGCGGGAATTTCGGGTGAGATGCTGGTTGCCGGTCCTTCTGTTGTGGATGAACTCCGAAACATCTCAACATCGAGAGCGAGATCCCAATTGTGTCGCTCCCATCTTTCTATGAGACGTTCTTCCACAGACTCAGAGGATCGCTTCGATGTTTCATCAACTGAGCTGGGCATCTGATCATCTTTGAAAAGAGCGAGCACTTCCGGTATCGACAGATCCGCACGGGTTGCCGACTCCGGGATGTTGAGATGCACCGGTGTCGCCTCGTTTCCTGTAGGCTCCAGAACAATCCTCGGTAGTTTTGATGTTCGTGTCGTCATTCGTGTTTTTCTTTGTGTGCCCGTATTACAGCGATGCCACTTTCGTCCAATTGTTTGAGTTCCAGCCATTCGCCGATCCGGTCTTGGTTGAGAGCCAATGAGACCGATAGCCGGTAGCCACAGTTCTCGAAGATACGTGCCGCTGTCATAGCAAGATGACCAGCATCCAGAAAAATCACCCGAAACGCTCGAGGTTCGCGATACCGGTACATGTACCGTTCGTACATCGTTGTGAAAAGTAAGTAGAAGACTTCGTCGTAATCATTCGAGGGTGACACATCCCCGAAATCCGCCCACGAACTCGCGCAACGATTTTCGGGTACCGGCAATGAAACCAGTCCGGCGGGATCGATTTGACAGTGATGGAAACTCGGTGTCTCGAACTGCTCTCCTTTCACGTATGCAACATAGGTTTCGGTCTGGTGGCGCGACCCTCCAGACGGAGACGTGCGCAACACAAGAGGCTCACAATCCTCACCTTGTATCTTGATCTCTCCCACCTTTGCGGTCAACAACCACAAAAGTCGTTCTAACCGCACTTCTTGTTGTGCGCTGTTGAAATACCCGCATGCCGGGCCTAAATCAAGATTACGCACAGACGACCTGCTACCAGCAACATCAACTGCTCCGTTACGCATCTGCTTACACCGGAAAACGTCAGGCCGTTCACGACGATACCGGTTCATGAGACCCATATTGTCACGGCTCTCGAAGTTCTCATCATAACGGGCAAACGGAAAATCGTACGTTCCGTGGTGGTAATACCAAGCTGAACGCTGTTCCGGCGGTTCGGGCAGCCTACCCGCACCCTGAGCCTGAACCAAGATACCCTCATCGAGCAACTGATCAATGAGAACCAAAACACGAACCGGATCAACACCGAAACGTTCACCGACACCATCTGCAAGTTCACGGGCCGTCTGTTCTTTCATCGCTGAAAGAGTCAGCACTGCTCCGGCTAGCCCTGTTTGTCCTATCTTATGGCAACGCCGACGTGCCACCTGCTCGATAACCCACTTCTGCTCACAGAAAGCCCTACGGACCCTCACATCAGAAGCTAAACGCACAACCGTCTGCAATTGTCCCTGCTCCACATCCACACACGAACCCACCCCAAAACCTCCCACAAAACAAATACCTCTACCATTCTCGGGTGCAGACTGGCCAGTTTGCCGGTCATCCCACACAAAACACCTTACAAACAAATACCTCTACACAACAAATACCCGAAAAAAGAAAGTGAGAGCCAAATATCAACAAAAGTGCCGCATTTCGGCTCTCATTCCCTTGCCAGTCAGTCACATGGCCTCAATTCTTGGCGCAAGCAGTGTGACACTTGTTTTGCGCGAGTGCCACATCGGATGCCGGAAGCACCTCAAGACTCTGCAGAAATTCGTCATCAAACGAAATCAACAAATCCTTATTCCTCTCCATTCTTATCACCTCCTCTCAATGATCAACAACTTCAATTGACAGAAACTCAAATCACCTGAAGCACAACCCCGACAAAAACATCCAAAACACTCAAAACTTTACCAAGACTTCAAACACACTACAATTCCCGGCCCTCATACTTTACGGAGACCTCTGTGATGGGGGTATCAGTCCAACCCTATTTCTGGCTGGCTTTTTGTGTCTTGGAAGAGATCTGTCTCTTCGGAAATAAGTGGGCAGTAAGAGGTGTGGAGTACGAAAAAGAAAGTGAGAGCCAAATATCAACAAAAGTGCCGCATTTCGGCTCTCATTCCCTTACTAGCCACATCGCCTCAACCGCTGGTACAGCCACCGCAGCGTTTTTGCGCAAGTGTCACATCGGATGCTGGCAGCACCTCAAGACTCTGCAGAAATTCATCATCAAACGAAATCATCAAATCCTTATTCCTCTCCATTACCATCACCTCCTTTCACTGATCAACAGCTTCGATTAACAGAAACTCAAATCACTTGAAGCACAACCCCGACAAAAACATCCAAAACACTCAAACCATTCTACAACACTCAAAACTTTATCAAACAACTGGCATCCACAACTACCACGTTCATGGATATCCAAAAATTGGATGTGTCCTGTTAGGCTATAGGACACTGTATCATAAAAGTGGTCTCGATCCGTGAATGCTCGTTTCCACTTCGGTCGTAGTGACCGGTTTTGTCTTATTCGCCGGTGTAGGCTGCTGCCTTACCCCACGTGTTCTGGGAATACATAGCAATAGGGAGAAGTCGAAGTCAATGAAAAAACTTGCACCTGATGTTGATGTCATCAACAGATACAATGGTCTGACTGCCGCTATCGACACCATCGATACGACACCCATCTTCAAGGTGGCGGAGCGCGATTACGGTATCAAGCGAGCTGAAGCACCGCAGGTCATGGATGCACTCCTGCAGTGGATGGCAGCGGCATCAGCAGATCGCGAGGATGAACGTTACCCCCAAGCGATGCTAGATGGTGACATCGATAATATGTGGCACTCGTTCATTCTGAACACCAAAGAGTACCGAAATGTATGCGACGAAGTCTTCGGCGAGTATTTCGATCACGAACCCGAAACAGCAGAAGACGAAGACGAAGACGATTTTCAGTCGAAGATACAAGTGAAGCACATGCTTCAACACCTAGTGGACAGCTATGGAGTTTCCCTCAACCCTCTACTCAAACAATGGGTGGTTTCTTACCAACGATGGGCAACCACCTACATGGCTGACCTAGAAGACGATTAGTTCTAAGAAGCTGTCGTGAATGTTTTTGCTGTTGGTGTGGTTGTGGTTGTTTTGTGGTAG
>JAPPJC010000080.1:19183-46290 GCA_028820455.1 Acidimicrobiaceae bacterium | reverse complement strand
AAGGCACCACCAACAAGCCACTCACCATCATCAGCGAACAAGACATCACCCTACAGGGCTCGGGTAAGAGTGTTCGTCTTACCGGTGATCCCACTGATCCCACAACCGATGTTTTCACAGAGTTCAAAGCCACCGGCACCACCACCAAAGGCAGACCCAACATCCTAGCACTCATAGCAGGCTGCGACATACACATCAACTACACCCTCAGCCCGATAACCAGCCCTGTACCCTGGAGCGAAACCGCACGACCTAAAGAACCCGACCCTCCCGCATATCCGAACCAAGACTGGTCTAAGATAGGTCACATCCACTACTATGCGGATACCATAACAGTGGGATGGGGTACTACTATCTACACTGGTAGTAGTATTGGTAGTGTAAGCATGGATGATCTTCCTTGTCCTCCTGGTCAGGATGTAGGAGCGTGCAATGAAAACGGTGTGAATGTTTCTGGGTGTGGGTTCATTAATAGTTGGTGGCGATCCGGTTGCACTCCTATTGATGAAGGTACTTTCAGTATTCGGATTACAGTGTGGAGCAAGTTTGATGATGACACCAAACGCTATGAAAATAGCAGCGCATACAGGCAGTATTTAAATGATTTAAATGATTATCGATCTGATCCAAGTGTGCTTAACTGCGAGACTTATACTGATCCGGACGATGTGGAAGACTGTAAGAGCGGTTTGAGTTTGACTGAGCCCTCAGAGCCGTGTTGCAGGCCAAATCAACCACCATATCCAAAGCCAGTGGATATGAATGGTACGTCTTGTGGTGTACCCACGGATGATTATTTCCATTCATCCTTCGGGAAAACTTATGATTTAACGGACAGTACAAATTCCTCGTTTTATGGCAGCACCGCTTATTGGAATCGACCTGGTCCTGGCTCAACGTGGTCCTGCTCAAAGCTAGGTATTAGTCTTACTGCGAGATTGCAAGAATTTCATGAGACGCAGTGGCAATTTGATGGTTACACTCCGGGTATGCCATATTCGGGTAATCCGCCTGCTGGTCCTCCTAGCTATCCTCACGGGATCACCCGGGGTAGCGGCAGCCCGTACAGCCAGGTTGAAACTGATGTCGACGCAGCCGACGATACTTATTGTCTCGACTGGAGTAGGGACTGGCAACACAAATCATGGAGAAGCCCCATTGGGCTGATCCCAGGATCCGTGCACTCAGGAAGCGACGGCTGGGACCCAGGAAGCAGCGCATCGCCTCAACCACCAGGTGAGACACCTGACGAGTCAGATCACTACCGCTCTGAGGTTCATCCTCCCGTGCCCTACCTCGGGGATTTCCATCCAGATTACACCCCTGGTACTGATAACCTGAAAACCGGCCTGGCAACAAGAAAAGCATACGATAGTGTCCTAGATTACGCTCCTTCTGGTGGCTACGCATCATCAAACTGGGGAGAAGCGAATATGGTAGACCCCACACCCCTGCACGAGCTCTGCGACTTCATGAGTTTCAAACTCACCAACGTAGCACTACTAGCACCCGCAGGAGGACTGATAGCCGACCAATGGTTCCTACCCAGACGTAACAACATGGACCCGAGAATAGAAATCAACGGCAGTATGACAGTCAGACACCGCGGACTGTTCGCACGCAGCGACACCAACGGCAACCTCACAACCGGCTACCGCAAACACTTCACACACCCCACCGGTTTCGAACAAGGTACCACAACCTGGTGGCCGGACATCAAACAAAACCACTGGACACCCCAACCCTAACCAAGTATGGATTCATAGAGCTTTGAAGCACCAGTCGATAGAGTGGGTAACGTCGCTTCGGGCTATGAGGGCGTAAGTAACGGTTACACAGTTGTTACCGGCTGATAATGCTGTGATCAGCTTATCTTTGCCGGGTGTGAACTGCCACAGGTTGATGCCGCTTTCGTGCGTGACCTGTTGAGTTACGTCAATACCATCGACAAACTTGTCGTTAAAGTAAATAGTCATCGAGAGCAACTTGTATTTGGCGTGAAGATTGACTGCTACTCGGCTTTGTTGAAGCACTGTGTCATCTTGTTGTGGGAGCAGCTTACCCACTGCTTCGTTGGTCTCTGTTGCAAGGTCTGTGGAAGCGTCTTGTCCGTTTAACAGTACCGCTGCCGCACATCCAGCCGCACCTAATAGAAACAAGACAGAAGTCGTTATTCTTATTTTAAGGGAGTTGCTTTCAAAGGGTTTTGACATATGAGTATGTTGGTTTGTGTGTTCTAGATGTGAATGAAGTGGCAGGCTGAGTCTTTTCATAAGCGCATCAGGTGATTATTTCATGCTAGACGAATAGGCTTTAAAGTAATGACTGGCATTGCAGAAGTAAATCAAGCTTTCAGTGGTCGTTACCGAGTTAAGAGCTGCTTGGGAACAAATTCCAATGCTACTGTTTTCTTGGTTGATGATCTTACCTTGAATCGCTCCGTTGTATTGAAAGTGTTCAATGAACAACTAATTTCAGATGAGACTTTTGTTGAACGTTTTGCAATTACTGCAGAAGTCGCTGCTACTCTACGTCATCCTCATTTGGTAGCAACCTATGACTGGGGATTGGATCCATTCTGCTATTTTGTGACTGAATACTTGGAAGGAGGTAGTTTACAAGCAATACTTGAAGCCAAGGGTGTATTATCGCAATCGCAGGTGTTGGTGGTGGCTTTAGAAGCCGCTCGAGCTTTGAGTTATGCCCACTCCAAAGGGCTTACACATTTTGGGGTGAAGCCCTCGAATATGCTTTTTGATTTAGAAGGGCGTCTCCATCTAACGGATTTCGGGTTAGCGGTTTTTTTAAACGAAGCGGGTTTGGTGAATGCTTTTAGATACAGCGTGCCAGAAAAATCGCATGAGGATCTGCCCCTTAGCGCATTTGATGCGTTGATTGCTTCGTCAATGTCATCTTCGTCTTCTGCTTCTTCAGTATTTCATAAAAAAAACACCACTACGGCTTTTGACGTTTACTGTCTGGCTCTAGTTGTATGTGAAGCCATAACGGGCGGTGTGAAAAAGGATATCCCGGAAACAGATGCAACCCCCGACGCGGATTTATTCGTATCTCATGCGGGTATATCCGCTTCTTTCCGGCCAGTATTCGGCCCATTGTGGTATGCATTAGACCGAACTACTGACCCTGCACCGGGTAACCGTCCTACGGCCGGGGAAGTAACAAAAGAATTGTTAAGTGCAGCTGAGATGCTGCCGCGTCCGAAGCCGTTACCACTAGTAGGAGTCACAACAGCGGGTCATGTTACTGACGTCAAAAGCTTGGTAGAGGAATCAGACAAGAAATCCTCAACATCAACCGAACAGAAGCCTCAAACTCAGTTCAGACCTACTCCGGTGAAGACAGCTTCCACACTTTTTGGGAGATGTTTTACAGCTCTCAGGGATATGCATAATCAGTCTTTTTTGTTTTCCGCGATGTTGATTCTGTTGATCTGTGGCAGTATTGGGTTTTGGGTATGGAATAGTGTGAATGATAATTCTTTGAAAGTGCCTGATCTTTTGGGTATGAACCGTGAGGAAGCGTTAACTGCGTTATCAGAATTTGATTGGAACGTAGAAGAGGTGTTTGTTCGTTCTGCTGGAACTGTAACAGGTGAAATAGTGGATATGGAACCTGAAGTCAGGAAAAGACTGGCATTTGAAGAGACGTTGGTGTTGTTTGTCTCTTTGGGTGAGCCACTGATCTCAGTACCAGACCTCTATGCTTTTTCGATTGATGATGCTGAAAATATAGTGGAAGATGCCGGGCTTGAACTTGCTGATCCTGCCAACTTGGTATACGTTCACGATGATCAGGTTCCAAAAGATTTTACTGTAGGCCTCGATCTGCAACCTGGTGTGCATCAACTGGAAGTGGGTGCAGAAGTGAGTTTGCTGGTGTCTGCAGGACCTGCTGACAGAATAGTGCCCGACGTACCTTTTGATCGTTCTCCTGAAATATCGAAGCAGGTGTTACTGGATGCCGGTTTTGCCTTCTTGGAAGTTGACGAATTCTCCATGGATGTTCCTGTGGGACTTGTTAAAGGGTTTGATCCTTCTAGTGGTACTCTTGCTCAGCCGGGTACTCTGGTAGAGGTCATAGTCTCGTCTGGAGGTTCAAGGGTAGAGGTACCTCTCGGATTGCTTGGTCGGGAAGTGCAGAATGTTGTAGCGCAGTTGGAGATAGTAGGGTTTGAAGTGGAAGTGCGGGGCTACGGGGAAACAGTTATTTCAGTTGATCCCGAACCAGGTGCGTCTTATCCTTACGGAAGTCGTATAGTGATATCGACGGAGGAAGCTTAAGTCGTTCTAAAGGCCATTCGGGTATTTCGAGGATTCTGATAGCCTGATCTGAGTGGTTATGTTCTAGAGTGAGAGTATGGCTGAGCGTATAACTCGTCAAGAAGTGGCCCACGTAGCTGAACTTGCACGCCTCAGTTTTACTGACGTCGAGCTTGATCAACTAACTTTGCAGCTTTCAGCGGTTTTGGAGCATGCTGCTGATGTGGAAGCACTTGATGTTTCCGGCTTTGAACCCACTGTACATCCATTACCATTGGCGAATATCAGCCGAGAAGATCAAGTGTTTCCGTCTTTAGATCGAGAAGAAGTATTATCGCAAGCCCCTTATGCTGAGGACAACCAGTTCAAAGTGCCACCAGCGTTGTAGGCACCGGCATATCCGTACAAATGCCCATATCTGTTTTCAAGCACCTCGCCACATCCACGGGTAATATCAACTATTATGGTAAGAGCTGTCTTAAGAGAGAAACTTACCCGATAGTCCATTGAGATCAGCTGCTTCTATAAAACTACCATCCGCCAGAGCTGTCTTAAGAGAGAAACTTACCCGATAGTCCATTGAGTGTTATCGCTAAAACCCCTGTCAGCATTACCGACACTGCGTCTGCTGTAGCCACCGGGCAGCTTTCTGCTAGGTCGGTGGTCGATGAATGCTTAGAGCGTATTGCAAAGCAGGATGATCGCATTGGAGCCTTTAATCTTGTACTTGCTGATAGGGCTCGAGAACAATCGGAAAATATAGACGATGCGGTTATCCGAGGTGAGACTGTAGGACGACTAGCAGGAGTGCCAATAGCACTTAAAGACAATTTGTGTACCCGTGGGATCGCCACCACTTGCTCGTCAAGAATTCTTGAAGGCTGGCTACCTCCTTACGATGCCACCGTGGTGAAGCGACTACAAGATGAGGATGCAATAATTATCGGCAAAACCAATCTTGACGAATTCGCTATGGGTTCTTCCACAGAGAACTCCGCTTTCGGTCCTACGCGTAATCCACATGATATCAGCCGTGTCCCAGGGGGGTCGAGTGGTGGATCTACAGCAGCGGTGTCTGCAGGATTCGCGTTGGGAGCCTTAGGTTCAGACACTGGTGGATCAGTAAGGCAACCAGCTGCTTTGTGTGGGGTTGTGGGCTTGAAACCCACTTATGGCAGAGTCTCACGTTATGGGTTGATCGCTTTTGCGTCTTCACTTGATCAGATAGGCCCCATAGCACTCAATGTAGCTGACGCTGCCGCATTATTCGAGGTAATAGCCGGTCACGACCCACTTGATTCTACGTCGATAAGTCATCCATTGCAGACTATGGAAAAGTTTCTCGAAAAGGGAGTATCCGGGTTGCGTGTCGGAGTGCTGTCGGAATTAACCGGTTCGTCCGTGTTTTATGAAAATAATCACAAAGATGTTTTCGCCTCAGCGGATATCGCAGACGACACTGTTCAACATGCAGTTCAAGGGATTGCCAGTGATGTGGCAACCAAAGTCGATCAAGCAGTACGTACTTTAAAAGCGGCGGGAGCTACTCTTATGCCGGTGTCTGTGCCTTCGGCTACTTTAGGTTTGTCTGCGTACTATCTAATAGCACCAGCTGAAGCTTCCAGTAATCTAGCTCGTTATGATGGTGTTCATTTTGGATCACGAGTAGATGGTAATAACTCTTCAGAAATGAACACAGCCACACGGACAGCTGGTTTCGGTGTTGAAGTGAAACGTAGAATAATGTTGGGAACCTACGCTTTATCAGCCGGCTATTATGAAGCTTTCTATGAGAAAGCACTTCGTGTTCGTACTCTGATGTTGCAGGAGTTTGCAAAAGCCTATGAAGACGTTGACCTGCTTATCAGCCCCACGGCCCCCACTACCGCCTTTGAATTGGGAAGCAAGACTTTTGATCCAATGTTGATGTATATGAGCGATGTATGCACAATACCTGCGAATTTGACAGGCCATCCTGCTATATCAGTGCCTTTTGGCAGCGGTGATGATGGCCTACCCATCGGGATTCAGCTAATGGGGCCTGCCTTGTCGGAGCCGCTTCTGTTTCAAGCGGCAGCGGTGTTGGAACAGGCAGCCGATTCTCAGGCGGTTGCTGATAGAACAGGTAAGACAGCGTGGCCCGGATGAAAGGGAGAGCACTTACGGTTGAATTAGCCGCCACATCCTCTACTGGAGTTGTGGATGGAGGAGGTGCACTATGAAAGCAGCGAGGAGTGTTTTGCGTGAACCTGCTTTGTCGTCTGATTGGGAGATGGTGGTCGGCCTTGAAGTACATGTGGAGTTGAACACAAAGTCCAAGTTGTTTTGTGGGTGCGCTAATCGCTTTGGTGATGAACCCAACACCAATGTTTGCCCTGTGTGTCTTGGGCTTCCTGGTTCACTTCCGGTTGTCAATCTCCGTGCTGTCAGGCTGGCAATACGCCTGGGCAGGGCTTTAGGCTGCAAAATAAACCCCGCAGTGTTTGCGAGGAAGAACTATTTTTACCCTGATATGCCCAAAAATTATCAGATTTCCCAATATCGACAAGCAATCAATACCGGGGGAGCTGTAAAGCTTCCTGATGGTTCGGTAGTGGAATTGGAAAGAGCGCATATTGAGGAAGACACCGGTAAGACCATACATATCGGGGGTTCCGGGCGTATCAAAGGAGCAGCATACTCGTTGGTGGATCACAACCGTGCCGGCGTACCTCTTATTGAGATAGTCACTCTTCCGCAGCTCTACACTGCTTCACAGGTTCGTGCTTTTGTCCGGGAGTTGCGGGCAATTTTGTTGGCGACCGGTGTATCCGATGCGCGCATGCAAGAAGGATCCATGCGGGTAGATGCCAATGTTTCGGTCAGACCTGCCGACAACAGTGAATTGCGCACACGCTGTGAGATAAAGAATATCAGTTCAGTACGTTCGCTGAGTCGAGCTGTTGTGTACGAAGCCAACCGTCACATAGACTTGTGGTCCACCGGTGGATCTCCTGATCAGGAAACCCGTCACTGGGATGAGGAGCGTGGCTGTACCATTTCAGGTCGTTCCAAAGAGCACACTGAAGATTACCGATATTTTCCTGATCCTGACCTCGCTCCGTTCATATTTTCAAAGGATGACATTGCAGCCGTTGACGCTGCTTTACCGTTACTCCCCACTGCGCGAAGAGAAAAAATAATTGCAGCTTGTGGAGGCATGATTACCCTTGAAACTGCTGCCCTGTTGGTAGAACGAGATCAAGATGAACTTGTGATCAACGCCGTTTCCGCTGGTGCCGATGTTAAGCGTGTGATAACTAGAGTTGTCAATGATTTGGCTTTAGATGATTGGGCGGTGGTCACTCCTGAGCGTTTGGCTGAAGTGGTTGTCATGGAAACTTCAGGAAGGATCAGTGCTACTCAAGCTAAGAAAATATTGGTAGAGATGGTTGAACATGGCACTGATCCTGAGGCTGTAGTTGCCGCGCGTGGTTTCGAGAATGTAAGCAGAGGGGAAATTGTTTCAATTGTTGAAGATATAATTGAAAAACACCAGGATGAATGGCAGCTTTACTGTCGAGGTGATGCTACTGATCGCAAAAAAATGTCGAGCTTCCTTACGGGACAGGTGATGCGTGCCACTAAAGGCCGTGCCGATGGGGCGACAGTCAGCCGCCTGCTACACCAACACGCCCAGAATTAGTCTGACTGCTGCACCTTTGTTCAGGCAGGACTATTCATCAGTTGGAACTTTCTATCGATACATCGGTGCCTGGGCAGGGCTTTCTAGTCTGGCAGGATGCTGATATGACGGGATGGCTGCACAAGAGGTGACATAAGGCCACGCATTTCTTCTTTATTCCCGAAGCAGAGCAGACGATCGTTAGTTTGCAGGATGCAATCTTTAGGAGGATGTGGTATCACTTGTGGGCCTCGGTGCAAGGTCAAAATGGTAATTTCGCGATCCCTCAAACCGGCTTCTTTCACAGTATGTCCGACAAATTCCGAGTCATCACGCACTAAGAGCTCGGCTACACCATATCCTGTGCTCACGGTGAGTCTTTCGCGTACGTCAAGCTCTGGAAATGCCACCTGACTAGAGATGTAGTCAATGATCTTGCCAGCCACATCGATGCCGGTAGCAGTTTCGATGCCGCGTAAACCAGGTGATGAATTGACTTCCAGTATCAGTGGTCCGCTGTTGCTTTCCAGCATGTCTACGCCGGCTACTCTCAAGCCCATGATCCGAGCAGAACGCACAGCAGCTTGTTCTTGTTCATCTGTTACTTCAACGACTTCTGATCTGCCACCGCGATGCAGATTACTCCGAAATTCGTCACCTGCTGCTATTCTACGCATAGCGGCGACCACCTTATCGCCGATCACAAATGCGCGTAAATCCCGACCAGAACTTTCAGGCACGAATTGTTGTAGCACTGTATCTATATTGCTACTTTGGAGAGTTTGGAGCATTGCTTCTGCGGTTATTCTGTCTCGGGCTAACATGACCCCAATCCCATGTGTGCCGCGTAAGAGCTTAATGACGACAGGTGCCCCACCTACTCGAGCAATTGCAGCTTGCACGTCTTTGCTGTCGCTTACATAAGTAGTGGCAGGCATGCCAATATCGTGCCTGCTCAGCATTTGCATCGCTCGTAACTTGTCGCGTGAGTTGGAAATTCCATTGGCAGTGTTCGGTGTGTACACGTCCAATTGTTGAAACTGACGGACTAAAACTGTTCCGAAGTAAGTGATGGATGCACCGATACGAGGTAGAATAGCATCATAATAGGGTAGTGACTTGCCCCGATATTGAAGATTGGGGCTGCCTGGGGAGAGGTCTATGTTGAAACGAGTAGTGTTGAGTATGTGTACCTCATGGCCTCGTTCTTTAGCAGCATCGTAAAGTCGTCTAGTACTGTATATCCTAGGTGCCCTTGACAGAATGGCTAATTTCATTTCTGATTTCATGTCTGTTCACCTTTGTGTAGTTGTGTATATTACGGTAGTTCCAAGTTATTTGAGTGGTTGCAGATATGCGAAGTGGATGAGTCCACTAAAAAGCGTTTTTTCAGTGCTTCACGGCCTAGCAGCATCCGGAAACGCATATCACCGCGATTGGTAAGCGTGATAATGATTTTATAACATAAGCCGCCGATAGCCAGCGTTGTGGAAATCGTCGGCCGTATTTCAGTGTCACCATTGGAGCTTCGCACTTCACGCTTTTCAACAAGAGGGCATTCCACTGCTACGCTGTCATTTTCATCGTCACCTCTTTCTACTACGGCATTGAATTTAACCCACGTCTCATTGTTTTTTTCAAATATATGGATGTCAGTGGCGTGTAGAGCCGATGTGCGAGCTCCAGTATCGACTTTGACTTCTATACGGTCGATACCCAAGTCGGGCAGCGACGCCCACTCTCGCCAACCTGCCTTTATGAGTGTCGTGCTGCTATCATGGTTATTGTTTTGATTATTCATAGGTGAGTTCTATCTTATGCTATGCCTGCCTTTTAGGGGTTTTGTCGTGCATAGCCCATTTTTTGTCTTACTTGTTCTTTGATCTGTTCAACAGATCAAGCCTGCTGTCACGTTTCAGTCTATCATACTTCAGTGTGTTGCACTGTATTATTTTGTGGCCATCGAGTCTGACGGCCAGGCCACATTTCGGTAGTGAACTTTCGTTGATCTTCGCGCGTGGTGGGAGATATTCAGCTAAACCCCGATTTTACAGACAATAATACGTTTTACTTTCCAAAACTTCGCTTGCAATTGGAACATCCTGCTGTTTAAGGGCTCAGCAGCATGTTGGGCAGTGAACCACCAAGCAACCAACTTGCTAATATATTTTATATATTTTGATGTAATTGAAATAATATTCAGTATACTTTATTTTCAATGTAAGTTTATACAGATGTGTAAAAGCTTGAAAGGAGCACAGCATGGCTGGCGATGTATTAATGATGTCAAAGTCGCAGATGGAGCAGTTGGCTGCTAACTTCGCTCGACAAAAAGAAACTACAGAGAATGTTATAAGCAACATTCAGGCGGGTATTGACTCCACCACTTGGCAGGGAGGTCGATCAGATAGATTTCGCTCCAAATGGGAAACAGAATTCCGGCCGAGTCTTCGGGCATTATGTGATGCACTCAGTGAGTACTCTACGTTTATCTCTGCTGAGTTACAAGCAGGTGTGAGCGCATTGGATTCTGTTTGAACAGGGTTGGTAGATGGGATTTGGGCTGCAAGGTCCGCATGACCCCCTTTGTCGAGGGATGTGGCCTGTATATGGCGATCAAGGTGATGGGTTTGGGCTGCAAGGTCCGCATGACCGAATTCTTCTAGTTGTTTTCTGATTCGTTGTTGTATTGTTGTCATGAATACCATGAAATATGCGATTAAGGTATCGCCTAAACGCTGAAATTGAGTTCATAGTCGAACTCTCCGGTCGTCTCGACAGTTCTACAGTGGACGACCTTGCCAAGGAGCTCAACCGTGTAGTCGATGTTTGTGGTGATACAACAACAGACACACATACCGACAACACCACCGGTCTAAAGATTGATGGATGCTGGTATAAGCCCGATGTACCTTTATCCTCTATTGGTTTCTGGGAAGGCACTTCACTTGAAATCACGGAGATTTCGGGCTGCAAGCCATCCATGTCACCATTTTCGTTGACTTGTGATGCTGAAGAAACCGAACACGGCACGTGGCGAGTTTCAGCACATTCAAAAGCAGATCCCATACACTATACAGCCGATTTCGTGATCGTGGTTACAGGTGGATTGAATGCAGGTTTGATTTTTGATCTTGGCAAATGTGAACAGCCTTATATTATTGGTCGTGCGGCTAGTTGTGATGTGATTATCGACGATCTCACCGTTTCCCGTAGACACGCGCGGGTTGCCGCCTATCATGATGGGCGTCCCGTAATCGATGATCTCAGATCACGGAACGGTGTGGTTGTAGGAGGACAGATCACTGCCGGGCCTACCCTTATATCGAAGGGAACCTGTGTTCGCTTAGGTGCTGCCTGTTTGGATTGGCGTTGTCTGGTTACTGACACGCCTAGTGCAGTGGCAACTGGGCTTGGTGCAACAGACGGGCGTATACCTTTCAACCGTCCACCCCGCAGTCAGCCATCGTTTGAACCTGTCATGCTACGTGTTCCGGCTGAACCTTCAACTCAATCCGAAGTTGAGCCTTTGTCGTGGATTGGGGTAATCCTACCAGTGATAACGGGGCTCGTTCTAGCTTTGATATGGAGTCCATTTATGGCTGTGTTCGCAGTTCTCGGGCCGCTGCTGACAATTGGCACCTGGTTCGAACGCCGACGTAGAAACAACCGCAAATATCAAAACGCATGTGAAGATGTAACAGCAGAGGTGGAAAAGCTCAAACTTTTTCTACCTGTAATACGTGCTGCGGAACGCAAACGCAGAGTGTCACTGGTGCCGGATCTAGCTGAAATAGTGCGTCGAGCTTGTACGCATTCGGTATGTTGCTGGGAGCGTCGTCTTGATGATCCCGATGCCATGAAACTCGGCATCGGTACTGCTGATGTGCATTGGAAGCCTTCCTTGGAAATTGTCAGCGCGTCCACAGCGACATCTGCAGGCAATCATGAGGCTGTGATGGCAAACGAGGCTCGTGATGTGTTGGCACAAGCAGGCACACTTCAAGATGTGCCTCTGGTAGTATCCCTGAAGGCAGGAGAAATACTAGGAATAGTCGGCCCTTCCGGTGTTGCACGATCAATAGCTAGATCACTTATTCTGCAAGCTGCTGTGTTGCACGGTCCTGCTGATCTGGCTATAGCATGTCTTGCTCCCTCATATGATGATGGTGCAAACAGTCGCGCTAGCACTCACACTTGTGGCAGCACTTCGTTTCAAAGTAATGCAGAGACGGCCTACTACTGTTCAAGTAGTTCACAGTCTAAGACACATTCCAAGAGTCCGTGGCTTTGGCTGCATTGGCTTGCACATACAGCTTACGCTGGTCAAAGTGGTGCCTTAATCGCACTGGACGGTCTTTCTATGTCTAAAGTGGTTACGATATTGCAGTCTGACACTTCGAAGCGTTTGAGATTGCTGATAGTGGATGGAGCTGGCCCGTTGTCTGGTAGCTCAGCACCGGCCAGGGTTTTGCCTGCACTTGAGTTGATGTCTGCTATAGTCATGGTATCCAACGCTCATGATCTACCGGCGTCGTGCACTACTGTAGTAGAAGTACAGCATTCAGCAGGTAGTTTACGGCTTCTCAAACCTCGCCTCGGCTTGCGATTCGAACCGGTATGCGCGTGGGGTGCGAATCTTGAAACCGTTACCACCGCAGCAGCTCGACTTGCTCGTCTCGAAGACCCCGAACTCAATTCGGCTGATTCAGAGTTATCTGCTGATGTAGCACTAGTAGACTTGATCGGTTTCAAGATAACACCTGACAATGTTTTGAAAAACTGGAAAGAAACACGCGCCACTGGTGGTCTGTCCACTCCGATTGGTGTTGACGCTGGAGGGATCTTGGAGATAGATCTAATCGATGATGGTCCACACGTATTGATAGGTGGTACCACCGGTTCCGGCAAATCAGAGCTTTTGAGATCATTGGTGGCGGGTTTAGCGTTATCGGTGGATCCAGAGGGTTTGGCTTTTGTTCTTATCGACTATAAAGGCGGTGCTGCGTTTGACAGATGTTCTGATATGCCTCACGTGTGTGGGATGGTAACCGACCTTGACGACCACTTGGCCGAACGCGCATTGCAATGCCTGGAAGCTGAATTACGGTATCGGGAAAAACGTTTGCGAACTGTTGGAGCCGAAAGTCTAGTTGATTATCAAGTCCGCTTGAAAGTAGCGAAAGATCAAACTATAGCTACTTTCGATGAGGTTGCCGATGTCGATGATCCTATGCCACGATCTGGGCGACAACCGCTACGAGCAGCCGAGACGTTGGGTGAGGTTGCCGATGTCGATGATCCTATGCCACGTTTGGTTGTGGTAGTCGACGAATTCGCAACGCTTGCCTCAGATCTGCCGGAGTTTCTTGATTCACTTGTCAGTATTGCTCAACGAGGACGTAGTCTGGGCGTGCATATTGTGTTGGCGACACAACGCCCGGCAGGTGTGATCACAGAGGACATTCGAGCCAACACGTCATGCCGGATTGCTTTACGGGTGACTGATAAGCACGACTCCAATGATGTGATAGGACTTCCTAATGCTGCTGACATACCACGCGACAAACCAGGTCGTGCATTGGCTTATTTTGGAGCTGGGCAACTAGTCGCTTTCCAAACAGCTCTGGTAACGGGTAAGACACCTCCCGCTTCTTCTGGTTTGCAACTTACGGTTATAACCCAACACACTCGGAAAAACACGATTGGCGATAACAGGAAATCCGCATCAGACGGTTGCACGAATTACTTCGATGGTTGTGTGAACGACTGTGGAGACAATACGACTACCGGTGTTATGGGTTGTTTGAAATGTTCTGATAACACTGATACTTTGAATGACCTGCCAAACGATCTTGACCGAGTGGTAGATGCTGTACAAACAGCCCACAAACTATATGGCGGTGATCTACCTCGATCTCTTTGGCTACCACCTTTACCAGAGGAAATAGATTACAAGTCTCTGCAAGGTTCTAACAGTGGAGCGGCTTGGCTAGTGGATGATCCAGCACATCAGCGGCAGTTCACTGGAGGCTGGCAGCCTGAAGATGGCCACCTTGTTGTGGTCGGGGGACCGGTTTCGGGAACCTCAACCACATTATTAACGGTAGCTATGGACTTGTGTCGCAGCAAAACTCCAAATCAGTTACATCTTTACGGCATCGACTTCGACGGTGGAGCGTTAAGTGTATTGGAAGGCTTACCGCATACAGGATCGATAGTTCACCGATCAGACTCAGAACGCAGAAACCGTCTGTTGCGCTTTCTTGACAATGAAGTTGCTTCACGACGAGCCTCAGACATAAGACAAGCCTCTGACATAAGTTGTGATAACAGCGAAACAGCAGCCGACAAATCGACATTTAACGATGTCAGCGGCAAAGATAGCTGCGGTACTTCACAACACACAAAGAATCAGTGGCCTAGCGTGGTTTTGCTGGTAGATGATCTAGCGGGATTAGCCCGGTCGCATGATTTGATTCGCGAATCGGAGCTTCACCAGCAGTTTGCTCGTATTTGGAGTAGCGGTATGGCTGTGGATGTAAATGTGGTAGTGAGCATCAGACGCCCCAACGACCTACCGCCTGACTTGGCTGCTCTCGCTGGTGTAGTACTAGTGCATTCCACCAGCGATATAGACAGCGGACTGCGTTTTGGGCTTAAGGGCAGCACTTCCGGGTTTTGCCCTGGTCGAGCAGTAAGAGCCCATGATGGGCTGCAAATGCAAGTGGCTAGACCCACTAACGGCGATTTCACTGTTGCAGTAAATGAAATCGCAGCAACTTTTGCCAAAAGCCGTCGATCGGTTGCGAATGAACCAGTATCCATAGGTGTGCTACCTGAAGTTGTTTCGGCAGAAACTCTTCCCGTAGGTGTAAGTCTTGGAGAACGCTTTATCGATATCCGCTTCGCGATGAGTGATCTCACTCTGGATCCAGTTGGGTTTGCATTGCATAATAGTGAACATGCTATCGTACTAGGCCCATCTCGATCGGGACGCACAATGGCATTGGCAGCGATTGGCGCTGCTGTCCGTCAGGCAGGAATAGAAGTATTCGTTGTTACCAATGGACGCAACAGCGATTTAGCCGATCGACTTGAAGTATCGGCCTGTGAAGTGTCGGAAATAAGAGGCTGCACTCAGGTCGCTGGTCAGAAACGACGGTTTTTTCTGATGGATAACGCTCACCTTCTTGAAGATGAGGGTGACATATTGATCAAAACAATTAAAAATGCCGATTGGCAAAACCATTTGATAGTAGCGACCGCTCCTGAGCGACTACGCTCAGCTTACGGTCATTGGTTGACTGAGCTACGGTCTTGTCGTACTGGTGTGTTATTCCAACCGGGTCCACTTGATGGAGATCTCCTGGGTGCAACATTGCCCCACAATTTAGATCGCCGAGCCCCGAGGCCTGGCTGTGGATGGATTGTAACCAATGGTAGAGCGGTTAAAAGCCGAGTGGCTTTTGTTGCATAGCACTATAAGCAGAAAAAGTGCTCACTGGCGAGTATCAGACCCGTTGAAAGCCGAGTAGCTTTTGTTGCTGATTGAAGCCGCAAACCGGATCGTGTGGCTGGTAGCACTAACGCCAGTTTCCATATTTGATTTTTTTGCGCCAAGGTCGGCCCGAGTAACGCCATCGTGGTAGGGGTTCAGGTGTTATAACATGGTTGTCAGGTGCAGGCCACAACGCTTTATAAGCAGCACGGATAGCTGCTTGTTCTTCGGCTGAAGCGTACGGCCTGATAGTAATGATCTGAGGATCAGCAGGGTCGTTTGTCTCGTGTATCATTTTAGATCGGCACGTTGCCGTGTTTACGGTCAACGACTTCTCGCTGCTTTGATGTCAGCATGCTTAGACCAACAGCTATTTTTTTTCTAGTTTGTGAAGGTTCGATTACTTCATCCACGTAACCACGTTCAGCAGCAACATAAGGGGTAGCTGTTTTTCCAATGTAATCAGCCAAAAGTTCTTGTCGTCTTAATGCGGGATTACTGGAAGTGGCTAGTTCTTCGCTGTGTATGATCTCCACTGCCTGTGGAGGGGGCATCACTGAGATTTGAGCTGAAGGCCATGCAAAAGACAGATCAGACCCTATACTTTTGGAGTCCATGATTACGTAACCACTGCCGTATGCTCTGCGAACCACCACCGAGATACGTGGTACTGTGGCCTCACAGTAAGCGTAGAGCAGTTTTGCTCCATGGCGGATAATGCCTCTATGTTCTTGGTCGATTCCTGGAAGAAAGCCTGGTATATCCACGAAAGTGATCAACGGTAGGTTGAAAGCGTCACAGGTTCGCACAAAACGCGCAGCTTTTTCGCAGGAGTTGATATTGAGCACTCCGGAAAGTACTTGCGGCTGATTCGCTACCACACCAACAGGGTGGCCGTCTATCCGGGCAAAACCACATACGATATTAGTAGCCCATGATGAGTGGTATTCAAAGAAATGACCGTCGTCGAATACTTCCGTTAATACAGTTTGTATGTCGTAGTGGGTGTTGAAGTTGTCAGAAAATAGGTCATTCAGCTTTGGGCAGGGCCTGTCATAAGGGTCAGTGGTTTCTTGTCGTGGTGCTGATTCCAGGTTGTTGTCAGGCAGAAATCCCAGCAAAGTCTTCACATCGTCTAGAACCGCATGTTCGCTATCCGCTGTAAAGGCGGTGACCCCCGACTTAGTGCTATGACTTTTAGCACCACCAAGATCTTCAAGGGTAACATCTTCACCGGTGACTGTTTTAACCACTCCTGGCCCGGTTATGAACATGTGTGACTTTTCGCGTACCATGAATATGAAGTCGGTTATGGCTGGGCTGTATACGGCACCACCTGCACATGGGCCAAGGATCACTGAGATCTGTGGGATCACACCGCTTGCTGCAACGTTACGGTAGAAAATACCGCCGTATCCGTTGAGAGATGCCACTCCTTCCTGGATTCGGGCACCCGCACCGTCGTTGAGGCCAATTATGGGAGCACCGGTCATGGCAGACAGATCCATGACTTTGTGAAGTTTTTCAGCGAAAACTTCGCCAAGAGCACCTCCCATCACTGTGAAATCTTGAGAAAACACAAAAACTTTGCGCTTGTTGATGGTGCCCCACCCAGTGACTACTCCGTCAGTATATGGTCGGGTGTTAAGGCCTGCAGTGTGAGCTCGGTGGCGGGCCAGCATGTCAAGTTCATGAAAAGAACCAGCATCAAGTAAATAATCAAGCCTTTCTCGAGCTAGTAGTTTGCTGTTGGACTGCTGACGTTGGACTGCTCGTTCTGTTCCTGCGGTGAGCGCAGATTCTCTGCGAGTTTTTAGATCATCGAGTTGGTGGTTCATGTTGCGATACTGGTGTTCTCAAAAGCTTTCCAGGCTCAAAAGCCTAGAAGCGTGTAGTCTCCTAGAGTCAGTTCAGAAGGCGGTTTTCTTATAGCGGATAAACCGCCATGATCATGATAGTCAATCACTATGTGATGAATTGGTAGAGCATTGTCGGGCTTGTCTTCCACTGCGCTATCGGCAAGTACTTCAATTATGTCGGAACCCATATCTTCTAAACTTTCAAGTAGAAAACCAAGATTATATGAAAACCTTCGAATTCGCATTTCTTGGTCAATCCAGACTTCTGCATCGATGTTTATGTCCAAATCATGGTCCAACAATTTTGAAACTGTTTCTTTTAGGGCAACGGCTAATTCTGTCAAACTAAGATTATGAACACTGGTTATTATGTTATTAACGGTTTCTCTAAAAATAGTGACTAGATTCTCCAGGCTGAGGCTCTCGATATCATTAAGAGTTTCTTCGCTGATGAACCACGATAGAATATTTGTGTTCTGAGCTGTATCGACATCGCTATAATGAATATCTTCGAAAGGTATTTTCAAACTTAGTCGAGTAGTCGGAATACCTCGTATTTCTTCTTTTTCTTGAACTATTTCTATTTCTTCGGCTTTTGATATTATGCTGACAGTATGCAGCATAGGATAACATCCGGTGTTATTCGTAGGTGTGTTGGGTTGAACGTCTAGTTGTGGAAAGTTGCACAGTAACTGAATTGGATATTCTTTTGCCAGGCCCAAAATTTTTTCACGGTCAGCATCGATTGACGCCCAAATGAAATGACTTTTGATTTTTGAAGTGTCTATACCCTTTTCTTCTGCTAATGAGGTAGGTATTTGAATGTATGCCGTGCCGTCTATGTAACGGAATTCTTCAATTACCCCTGATATTCGTTCTGCTTCCGGTAGCTGTTCATCACCTGTAGACGTAGATGGTAGGGAAGTATCTGTTCGTCTTCGAATACTAACCGATCCTTCGGCGTCTTGTGAGAATTTGTATTCGGCAGTTGAAGATTGCTCTAGAGCGGTATTGTTGCCCATATGTATAATTGTTTCACCGGATACTGACTGTTTGGTGAAATGTTCTATAGCTGCTTCAATTAGACTTTCAGCTTTAGAACCTTTTTCGGCATCTTCGTCGATGAGCGGATCGGAGGTGCCCGAAGTTCTGTTTGAATCATCATCCACAGTTGAGCTGCTGGTATCGTTGCCGTTCAATTCAGCGGCAAGCTCATCTAAAGTTTCTGCAAAATCATTGGAGCCGACGCATCCCGACAGTATTAGTACAGCAAATCCTAAAAAGTGTCTGATGTCTATTCTTCCAAACCTTTCAGGGATACGCATCGTTTGCCGCATAATGAACGAAAAGAAGGCTGCAGTCTCTGCAATCGCCCTTTCAGGGATACGCATCATTTGCCGCATAATGAACCCGGTATAGAATGTTCGTGTAACAAGGGGTAGGCATAAGCTGTGCGAAATTTTACAAAGCGAGTCAATGTATGGGTTTTGGGGGCTCGTTGTCGCACACTGCCGGCAGCGATAATACCTGTAGCTGTAGGTGCGGCAGTAGTTCTCGGGGGAAGCTCAAAGGAATACGACATCGCAATCGCTACAGAGTGGTGGTCCATCGGTCTTGTGCTGTTAGTGGCACTGGCTTTACAGATTGGGGTGAATTATGCTAATGATTATAGTGATGGGGTTCGTGGTGTTGATCAGAATGATCTAAGAAAAGGGCCGGTTCGTCTGGTTGGATCAGGATTAGCTAAACCATCACAAGTAAAAAAAGCAGCGTTTGTTTCTTTTTTTGTAGCTGGCTGTGCTGGACTTGTGTTAGCTGCTGTGACAAGCTGGTGGCTGTTACTCGTTGGAGCAGTGTGTGTTCTAGCTGCTTGGGGTTATACTGGAGGCCCTCTGCCATATGGCTATATTGGACTCGGCGAGGTATCCGTGTTCATTTTTTTTGGATTGGTGGGAACTATAGGCACCTCGTACGTACTGCTCAGACAATCTGAACTTGTGGTCGATCCTTTGGCAGTGATTATGAGTGTTCCAGTCGGACTGTGGGCTGCAGCACTGCTAATGGCTAACAATTTGCGTGACATCGAAAGCGATGAAGCAACAAAGAAGTACACGTTGGCTGTTATTCTTGGCAGACGATTAACCAAATATTCATACACGCTCTTACTGTGCGTGTCGTATGTGGTGGCATTAGCGGTGCGGGAACGTTATACCTGGCTGGTTTTAGTGGGCGCACCTTTTGCCGCTCATGCATTTTTTGTTTTGTGGAAGGCTGAGAAAGACGATCCGCTGATAGATCTTCTAGCAGCAACCGGTCGTGTGCAAGTATTTTCGGGTTTAGGCCTCGTGGTGGGTTTGGCTATTGACGGTTGACGAGCTCGGCCTGGTAGTGGGATGGCAGTGCTCGCCCGTCATCCCGTGGTGGGTTTGGCTATTACCGATTGACCGAACAGCCGATTTTGGCTGCTACTTTGTCGGGAGTCAATGGAAAGCTATCGAACCATACACCTGTAGCGTCATGTAGAGCGGCCACCACCGCAGCAGGGTAGGGGATCATCCCCATCTCAGCCATACCTTTAGCACCCCATGGTCCTAGCTGATCTGGTAGTTCCAGTATCACGGATTCCACCTCAAGTGGTATGTCTGTAATGCCGGGAATCAAGTAGGTGCTCAATCGCGTATTCAAAAGATGCCCGGCTTGACTTTGAAGGTTTTCTGTGAAGACGTAACCGTGGGCTTGGATTACTGCACCTTCGATTTGTCCGACTACCTGCTGAGGATTTATGGCCTTTCCTACGTCGTGAGCACTTACCACACGGTTGATTCGAATATGACCTGTGTCGACATCTACTGTTAAATCAACCGCTTGGGCAACATACCCGTAAGCGAAAACCGGTGTGCAACTGCCATCATGAGAGTCCGGTTCTTCAGTAGGGGGAGGAACGAAACGAAAATGTCCCTTAGCTGGTCGTTCACCATCATTCCAAGCTTTCTCAGCTTCTTCGACAGCTCCCAACAAAGCGTTACCCCCCATCCAGGTTAGACGTGAAGCAGAGCTTGAACCAGCGTTGGGCGTAACACTGGTATCACTGAAACGGCAGTCAATACTCTGAGGCGGCAAACCTGTAGCTTCAGCAGCCATTTGGATGAGAACAGTATGTGTGCCCTGACCGATTTCAGCACCTGCGTAATAAAGGATGGCTTTTTCTATGTAGTCATCCCCATGAAGCACGATGCGGATTTCACATGATTCAAGTGAACCGAAGGCAAAGCCCACGTTCTTGAACCCGCAAGCAAATCCTCGTCCATGGCGTAAAGCTGTTTGAGAGGGGGGTAGAGATAGAAATGGAGTGAAAGATGCTCTTCTAATGGCGGTGGTACGGTTGGTGTCAGCAGCAGCTTCAGCGCAGCTGTCGATTACCTGCGATATGGTTACCCCTTCCGGCATAGGTGCTTGTGTTACTCCTATGCTGCCTTCTTTCAAGACGTTAATGCGTCGGATTTCCACCGGATCGATGTTCAAAGCTTCCGCAAGTTTATTCATCTGGCTTTCAGCGACGAAAGCTCCTTGGGGTGCACCAAAACCTCGAAACGCTCCGGCAGGTGTGGCGTTGGTGTATACGGCATAGCTGTCAATTTTTGCATTGGGTATTCCATAGGGCCCCACATGATGTACATGACAGTTGGCGAGTACGGGCGCACTTGTGGACGAGTACGCTCCAGCATCTAGCCAAACCTCTGATTCAACTGCCGTCAGGTGGCCATCTTGAGTAGCACCCCAGCGAGTACTTACACGGCCACGGTGGCGTTTGTGGTGTCCGACGATAGATTCCTCACGTGACCATACTATCGATACAGGCAGGTCTATTCCCTGACTGGCGAGTTCAAGAACGGCTAAGGCCAAGACGATCTGTACTGAAATGTCTTCCCTACCCCCGAAGGCACCCCCGATTGCCGGATAGATCACCCTTATCTGTTCCAACGGCAAGTCCAGGGCTTGAGCGATTTGAAGTTGATCGTCATGAGCCCATTGGCCGGCAACTTCTACCGTTATACGGCCTTCACCATCGACATACGCTAGGCCAGCCTCAGGTTGCAGGTAGGCATGTTCTTGATAAGGGAATTCGTAGGTTCCTTCTATGGTGATGTCCGCTTCAGCCCAGCCTTTGGTCATATCGCCCTTGCGGATACGATATGATGAACACACATTATCAGTCTTATCGTTCTCGGGATGTATCAACACTTTGGAAGAAATAGCTGAGTCAATGTCGGGAAGAACTGGTAGAGGTTCCCATACAGCGTGGATAGCAGCAGCAGCTTGTCGGGCGGATTCCGGTGTTTCTGCTACCACCAATGCCAGCTTGTCTGCTTCCCACCTGGATATGTCGCATGGAATGTTGCTGCGCCCTGAGTGTTGTAAGCCGATGAAAACGGGTTGGTCAGGTGTTACCAGCCCGTATTCATTGACAGGTACATGGTGTGATCCGAACACGCCTACCACACCAGCGGTAGCTTCTGCACGACGAAAATCAAGATCCAACAGGCGAGCGTGGGGTTGGTTGGTGAAAACGGTCATCGCCCACAGTGTGTCACTTGGTATGAGATCGCTGGGATATTTCGCGGTGCCGGAAAGTTTGGCCGGCACATCGACGCGCAGTGCGCTTTTCCCTATGGTGGTTGTGTTTGCCTGTTCTGGGAGTTTTTTACCATTTTTGGTTGGATTGGAGAGGTTCTTTTGTGAGCACGTATTTTGAATGTATTGCAAAGATCGTATGGCTTCGGTGATCGGGTAATAGCCAGTGCAACGGCACAAGTTACCCGATAAGGCGTACTCGATTTGACTTCTGCTGGGGTTCGGGTTTTCTTTTGAAAGCATTACGGCACTCATTACAAAACCTGGAGTGCAGAAGCCACATTGAACTCCATCTACTAGAGCTTTCTGCACAGGATGTAGTTGGCTGGCTGGGGATATGCCTTCTATGGTGGTAACCTCGGTTTTGTGTGCACGAACGGCAGGTATCAGACAAGCAAGCACGGCTTGTTTGTCGAGATAAACGGTGCAAGCACCACATTCACCTTCAGCGCATCCTTCTTTTGTGCCGGTAAGGCCTGTTTCTAAGCGCAGCCAATCCAAAAGAGTCCGGCTTACACCGTGAGCTGCCCGATATTCGATACCGTTGACGGTGACAACGATTTCGTCGTTGTCGGTTATAGCGTTGCTAGCGTTGCCGGTGCTGTCGGGTTTGGTGCTGCTGGTTCGGTTTGAACCGGAAAGTGTTGCAACCGTCTTTGCAGAGATCGCATTCGGGCTTTGTTCACGGTTGCTGGTGTCCTTGGAAGTGTGACGTACACACAGTCGTGGCGGAGATTGGGGCCAGGCTGCTGCTTGCGTGCCTGCTTGCAAAGATTGTATCCCTCGTCTGATCATGACTTCTACTACGTGTTTCCGGTATTCAGCAGTGGAACGTAGATCATCCATCGGTGCGATTGACTTGCAAGCTGCAGCTGCCACATCGGCTGCTAATTTTGGGTCGTTGAGATTACGTCCATAAGCAACCTTCCGTGCTGTTTCGCTGACTATGACTGTAGGAGCAACACTACCCAATGCAACCGTCAGATCTTCTATCTTTCCACTCGGGCTATCCACTTTCGTGGTTGTGTCCATTACAATAGCAGCGTGTACTACCGAGATTGCCTGAGCTCGGCGTAGCCCCAGTTTCATGAAGACACCCCGACGGTTGTTGTTGAGTGCTTCAAAAGCGATACCGGTTACCAGTTCGCCGGGTTTTAAGACAGTGCTTCTGTAATCGTCTATAAAGCCGGCTATGGGTATAGCCTGTTCACGACTGTTTTTTCCTGCTACTGTTATTGAAGCTTTAAGGGCATATAATGCCGAAATCGTATCGTTGGCTGGGCTTGCTGTAACCAAGTTGCCTACTATAGTGGCTCGATTACGTAGTTGAGGTGATCCCACTTCAAGACACGCCTGAGCTAAGGGTAGGCCTACAACAGGCATGGAGTCCCAACCTAGTACATCACTGTGGGTTACTAGAGCCCCTAGCTTGACCTGACCTTTTTCTAAAGAAATCGTGTTCAAGTCTTTGAGTACGCTTAAATCGACCAAGGTATCGACATCCGACCATTCGCCTCGTGCGAGTTCTAGTATGAGGTCGGTGCCGCCGGCTATTACTTTCGCTCGTGATCCTTTGGCAGCGAGTGTTATCAAAGCCTCCTCCAATGAAGCTGGTTTCACGTAATGTTTTACGGGCTGACTTCGCTGTTGTGCTGCGTGAAGGTTTTGCATGTAGTTCCTACTTTTTTCGTGCTTTACCATTTTTAACACTTGTCAGTTTGCAATAATTCTCACCTTATACAAGTAAGGCCACAATTTGCCTGTTAACCAGAGAGTGCCAGTCCCGTCTTTCGTAGCAGCTATTCCGTTGAGCACATCGATCGATTGATCGGGATCTGTGAGGTTTTGTTCAACATCGTCTACTAGAACACTGGCGTCTATCACAGCGGTAACCTGCGCCTGAGCAGATTCACTCACATCGATCACCAGCAGGTAATCTGCTTGCCATACGTTGGCGATTATCCGATCTTCAACACATTCGAGTTCGTTCAAATAATCAATCTCCACAGTTTCTTCAGCAGAGATTACCGGTACTGTGGCTATGAGTTCAAAATTGCTGGGATTCCGTTGTGCTAAGCTGCTCGAGCCATCTGACATCCATAGGATGTCGCCTAACGAACATAAGCCCCATCCTTCACCCTGATAATAGTACTGGCCAATAGGTTCCAGTGTGTCTCGCTCGTATAGGAATGCTTGTCCGCTTTTCCAGGTGAGTTGAATGATCGTGTTGTCGACTATGGTTATGCCTTCACCGAAAAACTTGTCGGGTAAATCAAACTGGGATTCCGGGTTTCCCGTTTTCGGGTTGATTAGTCGTAATGAGGAGCGACCATACAACCCTGTGCTTTCGTAGATGATATTGTCTGCGACTTCGAGTCCTTGGGTGAATGCAAGTGGGTCGTGTGGTATTCGCTCGACAATTTCAAGTGTGTAGCATTTGATTTCAATTAAATTTGCGCATTTGGCTGCGCTTTCATTGATACCACCTGTGTTTTGCTCTGTCAGAGAGGGAAATATGGATTGCCGGGCTAGCTGTGGTTCAAAGTGGTCTGTGGTGTTAGGGGGGAGGGTGGATAATTCGGCAAGTGTTGTCGAAGATTTTGCGATAGTCGGAGTACTTTGGGTGAGGCTTGTCGTTGGTGCTGTTGCAGGTTCTTCAGGTAAAGGCGCATTAGGATGCTCAGCAGTACAAGCCAATGTCGCTAACAGCATTATCTTCAGGTTTGCAGCCAACAAAAATGCAGGATGAGCATTTTTACGCTCAGATGGTTTAAACCGAATCAGTGGGCTCTACCCTTATTTTCCTTATTTTTTCGAATTTTTTCGACCGGTGGAAGGCCTAGTCCCTAAGTCTATGTCGGGAACTATTTGCATGAGGATGTTCGTGGCGGCAATAATTCCAGCTCCTACTATGAACAAATCGAATCTCGGCACTTTTATCGTGGTGAACAGTATTATCCAGGTAAATGTGAGCACTGGCTCGAAATAGCATAAGGCGTTGATACTCAGATCTGAGATGTTCAAATTGGCCAATCGCAATAGTATCGATGCGGTGGGTAGCAAAAATATTCCTACGGCGAGGCCTGCAAGTAGGGCATTCCTTGTTATACGCAAGTCACCGCCGAAGAAAAGAAAACCTATGGTGAGATTCAATGGTAAGGACAATATCCTACCTGCTGTTACAGCGCATATTGAAAGCCAGAGTTTTTGGCGGGCTATCACAATTCTATCTTGTGATTTTCGGCATGGCGTTATTTGATATAGAAGGTCTGAAAAGTGAATAGTCATAGCAGGATTCATGGCATTGAGAAGAGCTGCTATAAAAGCAATGAACATGCCGGCTATGCTCAGCATGACTGTTTCACTGAATAAAGGCTCATCAACAGATACTTGGCCATACGCCACAAAGGCTATACCTACGACAGCCACTGCCGTGAGTACCTTTTTTTGAAAGAAAATATGATAGTTGCGTGCTCCTTCAGTTTCCCTGGAAAGGTAAATCAATGCATATATCATCACTAAAGGCCATACACCGTAGATAATGCTTGACACAGCTACTTCAATATAAAGTGCTGACCAGCTTAAAAGGCTATATTCCAGCCCTACGATCACAGCCCATAATAGAGGAGTATGACCACAAACAGCGAACCAGTCGTAAATCCTCCAGAATGTCGAAGTTTTGTGCAGTTTGGGCTTGTAGGAACTTGCGATGAGATTTTTCGGTTCTCCTATTATTTCACGCAGCTTGGTAGTACCAAACCTTCTAGGTGCGGTTACGCGTAGATATATCCCTAAGACGATAATCTGAGCTAAAGTTTGAACCGCAGCAAACGTAAACGGATTGTTGTCGTTGTCAGCGTTGTCGGAATCATTGCCATCAGAATCACCTGAGAGATCGCTGTCGACGGCGACTTCTATACAGACATCAGAATCACCTGAGAGATCGCTGTCGACGGCGACTTCTATACAATCGTCTGCGGTGTTATTATCCGGGATGACCAACTTTATTACGAATGGCACGAGTGATAAGGCCACCACTGAAGTTAGTAGTGCTGTAACGGCCTTTACTGTCGACATGGATTCAGGGGCATTGACGGTTGGGATGCTTCTCGTGCGCTTAGGTCTGTGAGAAGGACTATCTGATGCAAGAGATCAATATAAGTTTAGACATATATTCAGATTCAGCATACCCAACGAAATTCAATACAAGCCGGAATTTAAATTTAATACGCTGTGTTTCATAAACTACGATAACTTCAAAATAAAAATATATGGCAGTTCTGGCTTTTGATCCGGTTACATCTATTTGCAACTGTATTTGCAACTGAACTGATCGTATATTGTATGCACAACCGTGTTCTTAAGTTTATAGACTGGACCAAGTGTGTGTTAGCCGTGTGGCTGACTTGTTCTGCTCATACGATACAAGCCTAGACGCATAAGCTTGCCACACCATGAAGATTGAACGGAGATCAACTTGCCTACTAAAACTGATGTTATGGCATCGACAACCGAAGCTTTTGGGTTATCGGTCAACGATACTGGTTCACCTGAAGTTCAGATAGCTTTGCTATCGAATCGTATTCGCCACCTGACCGAACATTTGCGAGTCCACAAAAAAGATCATCACAGCAGGAGGGGATTACTGATGTTGGTAGGACAGCGTCGAAGGCTTCTCAACTATGTCAAAAAGAATGATGTTGAGCGTTATAGGGCTATTATCGCCCATCTTGGTTTGCGACGGTAGTTATAACATTAGGATGGCGACACATTTGATTTAAATTCGCAATATAGAAGCACTTTGTGCAGCAGATGATCACAAAGGTTGGTCGGTTGTCGCACGCTTCCGTATCCGGCTGAGTCATTCAGTTGGCGATGAACCCAGCACAATATACACAATATACAAGGTGTGACCATTCCGGGATTAGTCGTAACGATCTTTCAGCTATGTCTGATGTCCTTTACTTCTGAAGGGTTGTTACGACTGGGGCTGGTATGGTTGTACCAAAATAAGCTTCATACCTAGATTGCTGGTAGGAAGCCAAGGAGTCAAAAAATTATGGTAGAACTTATATCTGTATCCGGTGCGTTTACACGTGCTGAAAATAAAGACATGACTTTTGAGACAGGTCTTCTAGCTCCACTCGCCGGTGGTGCAGTAACTGCTCAAA
>JAPPJC010000080.1:0-19173 GCA_028820455.1 Acidimicrobiaceae bacterium | reverse complement strand
CTTGTGCACTTGTCACAGCCACAGCTGCTAAATCGCCACGTGAAGGGGCAGATTTTTTCCCGCTGACGGTTGATGTCGAAGAACGGATGTACGCTGCTGGCCGCATTCCTGGTTCGTTCTTTCGACGTGAATCACGAGCTGGCGAACAGGCTGTCCTGGCTTGCCGTTTAATTGATCGTCCTTTGCGCCCATCATTTCCTGAAGGTTTTCGCAATGAGGTTCACGTGGTGGTCACAGTACTGGGTGCAGACCAAAATCATCCCTACGACATGCTGGCATTGAATGCAGCATCTTTAGCACTTGCCATTTCGCCTATACCCTTCAATGGTCCGATAGGAGCGGTCAAACTAGCTTGGACCGCGGATGGAGAGTGGATTCCATTTCCAACCTACGCAGAAAGCGAGGACTCGGCTTTTGAGATGGTGGTAGCCGGACGCATGGCTGATAATGACGTTGCCGTGATGACTGTAGAGGCTGGTGGAACTTTCGCAAGCTGGGATTTATATCAAAACGGCACCCCTAAAGTCAACGAAGAAATACTAGCAGACGGCTTGGAAGTAGCTAAAACACCGATAAGAGAGGCGATTGAACTTCAGCAACAAATGGTAGCGAAGCTTGGGTCACCCCAGAAAATGAGCACGACTTTAACTGTCGACTACTCAGAGGAAGTGATTGAAGCTGTACGTTCTACAGCACGCGAACGTATTGTGGCTTCTCAGTCCATAGCCGATAAAACAACCAGACAAAACGAGGAAAACAGCTTATTGGCTACAATAGCCACAGAATTGGGCGAGCAGTTTGCATATCTGCCTGATGCAGTCCGCCAAATCCACAACGCTGTGCGTGATGTCAGCAAAGAAGTAGTACGCGAACGCATTGTGGCTGAAGGCGTTCGAATTGACGGTCGAATGCCCAACGAGCTTCGTTCTCTTTCCAGCAAGGTTGGAGTCATCAGCAGTGTACATGGTTCAGGGTTGTTCCAGCGAGGTGAAACTCAAGTACTCAACGTCAGCACCTTAGGATTAGCGCGCAGAGACTTACTCGTTGATGATCTATCACCGACAGAAAAGAAGAGGTACTTCCATCATTACAATTTTCCGCCCTTCTGCACAGGAGAAGCAGGCTTTTTGCGTGGCCCGAAACGCCGTGAGATTGGTCACGGTGCCCTAGCTGAACGAGCTTTGGTGCCGGTCTTACCTAGCTTTGAAGAATGGCCGTATACAATGCGCACAGTATCAGAGGTTTTAGCATCGAACGGTTCAAGTTCGATGGCCTCAGTGTGTGCTTCCACGTTGTCTCTTATGGATGCTGGTGTGCCCATTAAAGCACCGGTAGCGGGTGTGGCTATGGGCTTGGTCCATAAGAACGACTCATGGGTGACACTTACAGACATCCTAGGAGTTGAAGATGCTTTCGGGGATATGGATTTTAAAGTTGCGGGCACCACTGATTTCATAACGGCTCTACAGCTTGACACTAAAATCTCGGGTATTCCGGCTTCTGTGTTGGCTGATGCACTAAGACAAGCTTACGAAGCACGGTTGGATATTTTGGATGTAATGGCCGAAACCATTATGGAACCCCGGTCGGAAGTACAAAGCACAGCACCCAAAATTAGTACTTTTGAAATTCCGATTGACAAGATTGGTGAGGTTATCGGTCCTAAAGGTAAGGTGATCAACTCAATCCAAGCAGAAACAGGAACTGATATAAGCATTGACGACGATAATGGTTCAGTCGGTGTCGTGGCTATCGCGTCAACAAGTAGAGACGGAATAATCGAAGCTGAAAAGCAGATCAAAATGCTGCTTGATCCACCTACTGCAGAAGTTGGAGTCACCTACACGGGGAAAGTCGTTAACATCACCAAGTTCGGAGCTTTTGTGAATATTCTTCCAAACCGTGATGGACTTCTACACATCTCCAAACTAGGTGGTAGCAGTCGTGTTGATCGAGTAGAGGACGTATTGACGCTTGGCCAAGAATTAGAAGTCATTGTGGAAGACATCGACTTCAAGGGCAAGATATCTTTGCTGCTCACCAATACGGATGATCGCTCGGGTGGAAACACTGAGGCATCTGACTCGCAATCACAGGACTTTTCGGAAGGAAGCCATACAAGAGATTCAGAATCCTCGCAAAAGCCCGCTGATAAAAACACTGGCAATCGTGGTAGGACTGCAACACACCAAAGCTCTGATGTACGTTTTTTGTCATTTGAAGATACCTTTGACGCTGAAATGCAGAAAGAGTTCGGAGATCTCGGCCCTAAGCCACAACTAAGACGTACACAAAGTGGCCGCACTTCCCGCCGGAGTCGTAGTCGCAGACACTAGACAAATGAGAGCCCGGACACTAAGAAATGAGGCTGAATCTCTACAATAAGCAGCCATGTTTTCATCTGCATGTTTTTATGATTGGAATGTATGGTTAAAGTAGGTGTTTGTGGTGCTCACGGTCGCATGGGGGCTCAGACGTGTCAGGCTATTGCCGGTAACCCCGATACAGAACTGGTAGCTGCTGTCGGCTCTGCCGATCAAGCTTCTTCTTTTGCTGAAGTCGGTGCTGAAGTAGTAGTTGACTTTACAGTGGCTACTGCAGCACGGACAAATCTGCGAGTCTTAGCTGATTCAGGTATACACGCGGTAGTAGGCACCTCTGGTTTGAGCGATGACGATATTACCGCACTGCGGGACAGCTTTACGCGAAGCCACTGCTTGATAGCACCTAATTTTGCGATAGGAGCTGTGCTCATGATGCGTTTTGCAGAGTTGTCTGCCCCTTTTTTTGAAACAGCGGAGATAATCGAGACCCACCACAACCAAAAGATTGATGCCCCATCAGGCACGGCCTTACAAACAGCACAGGCGATGGCTAAAGCTTCAAGTGATTGGTTGGCTGATCCCACCTTGGATGTGCGAATTACTGGGGCGCGCGGCGCACGAACCGAGAGTGGCATAACGGTTCATTCTGTCCGTCTGAAAGGCCGGGTGGCCCACCAAGAGGTACTTTTAGGCAATGACGGCGAAATGCTCACAATACGGCATGACACTGTTGATCGTTCAGCTTTTATGCCTGGTGTCATATTAGCCGTCAAACAAATTGTTGACCTGCCTCCCGGTTTAACAGTAGGCTTGGAAACCCTTGTGCCCTTCTAGGTTGGTTTAGCTAAGTCACTTAGTTTGTAGTTTTGCTCAGCTGTAGTCATGTATAGCGTACGTCAGCTGTGCTCATTTCGTTGGATTGCTTCGCATTTATTTGTGTCGATCATGGTAGCCGGCATGCTGAGTCTGGGGTTTTGGCAACTACAGCGGCTTGAACACAAACAAAAGCTTAACTCAGAGATACGCTTACGTCTGTCGCAGTCGCCAATTGATATTTCAGATGAGTATCCCCGTGCAGATTCAACCACAACTACGGCCACAACACCCGTAAGTTGTGTGAGTGATTCAGGTGATGAGAATGATCTGGGTGTCCTATCGAGGTCAGCGACATCAATGCTGGAATCCGGTGTGAGTGATTCAGGTGATGAGAATGATCTGGGTGTCCTATCGAGGTCAGCGACATCAATGCTGGAATCCGGTGTGAGTGATTCAGGTGATGAGAATGATCTGGGTGTTGCCAGTGATCTGAACAGTAGTGTTTTTCCTGATTATTCCATGGTCAAGGCCAGTGGATTTTACCGTGCTGATCATGAAGTTCTGATAGGCCATCGGAGCTATATGGGGCAGCCCGGTTGGTGGATTGTCACCCCTTTGGAGTTGCAGGATCAACGTCTGGTGTTGGTGTTGCGAGGTTGGCAACCTCTTCACAAGCCGGTGGAAGACAGTGCTGCACCCACCGGCGAAGTCGCTGTTGTTGGTTTGGCATTCGCATCTAGGGCTGGTGGTAGGATAGCTGCTAGCAATCCTCAGAGCCTTCCTGAGCTTTCGCAAGTTGATATTAGTTGTTTTGAAAGTGTCTCGGGGTTTGATGTCATGGACATTTGGATTCACTTGTTGGAGCAAGAACCGGATCAGACAGAATTTCCTGTGTCGATACCCACCCCCGATCTAAGCGAAGGCCCGCATTTGTCTTACGCGTTTCAATGGTTTTTCTTCGCTTCCGGTGCTGTGGTGGTGTACTCTATAGTTCTTTACCGAAAACAAAAAAGCTTACGTTGAATCTAGTTTTGCTTGAACTTGTAGAATCTAGAATCGCGGTAGGGAGTCACTGCAAACAGCTTATTCTGCAAATAGGACCCTTTATCGATCAGTATCAAAACATTGTTTAAACTAAAAAAGCGCGAACTAATAAAAAAACGCGAACTAAAATTAGGAAAGCCTCTAAATTGACTTGGAAGGTCTCTGGAATCTGGAATGACGAAGAAACATTCTGAGGTTTAATATGCTGAGCGTTTGGCGTGGATGTCGCGGTTCCGGCACTTGAAAACCAGTAAAGAAACATTTTAAAGCTTAAGAAGGTGATATGGCTAGGTTTGGGCAGTTGCTTACAGCAATGATAACCCCTTTGAAAGAAAACGGTAAGATTGATTTCGACGGTGCCGCTGTTTTAGCTAAATGGCTAGTTGAACAAGGAAATGACGGACTGGTTGTGGCAGGTACCACGGGAGAAGGTTCAACACTCACTCATAAAGAGCAAGGCGAATTGGTAGCTGCGGTTGTAGCTGCGGTGGATGTGCCTGTGGTAGGTGGGGCGGGCAGCAATGACACGAGGGCGGCTATAGATCTCACTGAACGCGTCACCGAAGCTGGGGCAGCAGGAGTGTTGCATGTAGCTGGTTATTACAATCGACCCTCACAGGTTGGTTTGGATATCCATTTTCGAACTTGTGCGAAAGCCACTGACCTGCCTATCATGCTTTACGATATTCCAGTACGCACTGGACGTGAGATAACTACCGAAACTATCGCCACGCTTGCCCATGAGGTGCCCAATATAGTTGCTGTCAAAGATGCCGCAGGGCATCCTGACGAGACTGCAAGATTGATTAGTTTAGTTCCTGATGACTTTGAAGTCTACTCGGGTGATGATTCGCTCACTTTGCCTCTCTTAGCTATTGGGGCTGTGGGTGTTGTCAGTGTGGCTTCCCATTGGGTCAGCCAGGAAATGTCGGACATGCTTGCGGCTTTTCAGCGTGGTGACAATCAAACAGCAGCTGCTATCAATCAAAAACTATTGTCTTCCTACGCTTTTGAAGCTAGTGATGCGGCTCCTAATCCTGTTCCAGCCAAATGCATTCTCCGGCTATTGGGGCTACCATCAGGACCATGCCGTCTACCCATGGGGCCTGAACCGCAGGGTCTGGAATACAAAGCACGTCAACTGCTTATGAGTTTGGGTAAGCCTTGCTAGCAGTTACTTGTCCACACTTATTGGTGTGTTCCTATAGCTGGTAATGTGGTTGACTGCCATGATATATCATCATCAACTGTCATCAGCATAAGTAAACTTTGCCAGTAGAATTGAAGTAAGAAATGCAACTGTTCGCTTATTTCCATTGTTCATTTTGATAAATGGCTTCCCCCGATACCACCAGTACTAAAACAAAACGACCAGGCCATGAAATTCAAGGCTTGTTCATCATAATGATCGCTGTTTTGGCTTTCGGTACTTTTTGGACACCTATCACCGGTATTGCGGGCGATTATGTTGACCGTGTCTTTGCTTGGTTGATCGGTCTTGTGCGGAAGGTTTTGCCGCTTTGGATATTCGTGTTGGGACTGATGACCCTAGGAGGCACATGGAGTGGGTTTTCCATGACCCGAAAGAATAATAATTCCGAAGGTTTGCGTATCAGTCACCGTGCAGGCAATTTTCTGATTTTAGTGGCGGCAACAAGCTACCTGCACATTGTAAGAGGCTTGCCAGGTTTTCCAGGTTTTAACTGGGTTAACTGGGCCGAATCGAACATGGGCGATTCTGGTGGCGTATTAGGGCTGGTTGTAGGCGGCTTCCTTCACGCGTGGTTTTCTTTGGGCGGTTCGATGATCATCATATGTTTTATTGCTTTGATCGGCATTATGAAAATAACCCAAGTCACTATCGGTATGGGATTTAGATTTGTCGGCCAGCTGTTTACCACAATCTGGAAGGATTTGTTTGAAAGCAAAAAAAAGATACCCCGAAAACCTATTGTCGACAAGCAACCGAAAAAACGTTTCAAACTGAAAGGTTTCAACTTTAAATCCAAGTCGAAGTCAGCAAAAGCCGAGAATACCGGCATGAGTCCTAATGATGACTTCAATCTTGAAGATCAAAGATTTCAGGACACTCTTTATGACTCCAACAGCGCGATATCGGATGACCGAACGAAAACATCTCGAGTCATGGAAACAAGCACTGATGGTCAAGAGGGTGCTACCACTTTTTCGTCAAGCGGACTGCACATGTCAGCCATCTCTCCGAATGCGGCAAATATTACGCCTACTCACAATTCATCCATTACGCCTGCTTACAATTCATCAGACTCACCAGACCAATCTGGTTTGTCATCGAACTCCAGTTCGAATGCCCCTGTCAAGACATCTGTTAACCAGAAAACTCAGAAAACTCAGAAAACTCAGAAAACTCAGCAGACTCAGAAAACTCAGTGGCAACCCCCTTCTGTGCATTTGCTGGAGCACACTCGTAAGCATGTGATCAACAAAACTAGAGCACAGAAACGAGGTAAGGGATTGCAGCGTACTCTTGAACAGTTTGGTGTGTCGACTACACTTCTTGATCCTGTAGTAGGGCCAAGTGTCACAAGGTTTGTATTGGAACTCGGTGAAGGTATCAAAGTATCCAAGCTTGAAAGTCTACGCAAAGACATAGCATATGCCATGGCCTCACCTGATGTGAGGATTTTAGCACCGATACCCGGCCAGAAGGCTATTGGCGTGGAAGTCCCCAATATTGATCGACAAATTGTTTCGTTAGGCGATGTTCTGCATTCACCAGAAGTAAGACAAGCCTCACTTTCTCATCCTTTGGAAGTGGCTATTGGGCGTGATATCAACGGTTCTGCAGTGATGATGAACCTGTCTGCAACTCCACATCTGCTGATAGCAGGGGCTACAGGGTCTGGTAAGTCGTCGTGCATTAATTCCATTATCACTTCGTTGCTGATGCAGTCCACGCCCAATCAGGTTCGTCTGATTCTTATTGACCCGAAGCGGGTTGAAATGGGACAATACGAGAGAACCCCACATCTGTTGATCGCCCCGTTGACTAGTCCAGTTGGAGCTGCTAATGCTTTAGCTTGGACGGTACGCGAAATGGAACGTCGATATGACTTATTGCATGAAGTAGGGGTTCGTGATATCAGTGGTTACAACGCTGCTGTCAATCAAACTGGGATCAAACCTTTACCGGGACGACGCGATTCCTTCGGCAACCCACTTGTGTATGAACACTTACCGTTCATACTGGTGGTAGTTGATGAATTGTCGGACTTGATGATGGTAGCTGCTCGTGATGTCGAAGAATCTATTGTACGTTTAGCTCAAATGGCTCGTGCGGTGGGAATTCATCTTGTGATTGCTACTCAGCGGCCCTCGGTTAATGTTATAACAGGCCTCATTAAAGCGAACATCCCAACAAGACTGTCTTTTGCTGTTTCAAGTGCCACCGATTCGCGGGTTGTTCTCGATCAAGCGGGAGCCGAAAGGCTTGTAGGGAAAGGTGATATGCTGCTTTTGAGCCCTTCGTCTTACACGCCTAAACGAATTCAAGGATGCTGGGTTACTGAGAAAGAAATTAAAAATGTTGTGGCTCACTGGGTGGAACAGGCACCTGAGTTCACAGGCGATCCTAGCATTGCCGGTAGTTCTAAAACTGGGCCTAAAGAACGTAAAGGTAAAGGATTTGCGCGATCAGCTTATGCCACTACCGGTGATGCTACCAATCGGTCTTCGATGGACGATGAGCTGATTGAAGAAGCTAAGGAATTGGTCATACAGTCGCAGTTGGGTTCAACTTCTATGCTGCAACGTAAGCTGAGAATTGGTTTTGCCCGTGCGGGGAGAATAATGGATTCCTTGGAAGAGCGGGGAGTTGTGGGGCCAGCTGTTGGTTCTAAAGCACGTGAGGTGCTTATCTCGGCTGGAAAGCTAGAAGATAACCAGGAAACCAACTCTGCATCGAGTGCCTAGTCGGATTATTTCGAACGATCATTTAGAACCTTGCGCTCGGATAGCTGGTCAGGTGGGGCCGTACCCAATGAACTTGATTGAATTTTAACATGGATTTAGCTTTGGGTTTCCTGTTTTCTATTGTAGGTTTGGCGGTTTTAGCTGTTGCTGCTGACCAATTTGTTAAAGGTGCTGCTCGATTAGCGGTATTGTTACATGTTAGCCCCGTTGTTGTCGGTGCTATCGTGGTGGGTTTTGGTACTAGTGCACCCGAAATGGTCCTTTCTGGTTTAGCAGCTTTCAGAGGTGATTTGGATTTGGGTGTCGGCAATATTATCGGGTCTAACGTTGCCAACATATCTTTAGTACTCGGCTCGGCTGCACTGATAACAGCGATACCAGTGAGCGCACTGACAGTGAAACGTGATGGGTTGACTTCAGTGCTGGCTGTAGTTGTGTTTGCGTTGGTAGTACAGAATGGCCTAAACCGCTGGGAAGGCTCACTTTTGATTGGACTGCTGGTTATTTGGCTGTTTCTGGTTTTGCGTGGTTCAAAATCAAAGACTGAAAGTGTTGTGCAGGAAGATTCCGGTAAGGAGAGACCGGATCACAATATCGCAGAATTCGTCGGGGAGGATAAGTCACCGGGCTGGGTTGAAACGCTACGCACAGTTTTTGGTCTGATTTTTGTTGTTGTGTCAGCTTATCTTTTAGTGGATGGGGCAGACAGAATCGCTGAAGCGTTTGAGCTGTCCGGAGGGTTTGTTGGTTACACGCTTGTAGCTGTGGGCACATCGGCACCGGAGCTCGTCACTGCCATAGCGGCAGCCCGACAGCGTGAAACCGATTTGATGGTGGGGAATGTGCTGGGCAGCAACGTATTCAACTCTCTGGCGGTTGGTGGTCTGATCAGTATTGTGGGGCCTGGGCCGATACCTGATATCAAGCTGCACACCGTCGGGGCGGCGATTATGGCCTTGATTTGCATATTGAGCTGGTGTACTATGGCGGCTAATCATCGAGTCACCTACCGTGATAGCATTGTTCTGCTGAGCTTGTGGCTTGGAAGCATATTTCTATTGGCAACAGGCTGAGTAAGGTGACAGATGGCACACGTTAAAGAGACCGCAGCGAGTCTGCTGCAGTTGGCCAATCTTTTGACTATTATCCGTCTTCTATTGTCGCCTGTTTTGTTCTGGTTGGTTTACAATGCTGAAGCAACTAAAGGTACCTCTTGGACGGTGTTTGGAATAGGTCTGGTTATTGCTGCTTCAGATTACTTGGATGGGTGGGTGGCACGCAAGGCGGGCAGCACAAGTCGTGGTGGTGCTCTTTTGGATCCCCTGGCAGATAAAGTAGTCATATTGGGGGTTGGATATTTTCTGGTGATAGTCGGCCGTTATTGGTGGCTCCCGGTTGCAATGATCGCAGTGCGTGAATCAGGCATCACAATTTGGCGTACCTACTGGTTGAAGAAAGGTATAGTGGTACCCGCTCGCAAATCCGCTAAATACAAGACTTCTGTGCAAGGTGCGGCATTTCTGCTAGCAGTTTTACCACCTCTTGAGAATACTGACTGGATTGTGGCGACTACTTTGTGGCTGGCTGTTGCGTTTACCTTGATTACGGGCTTTCAGTACATTCTTGATGGATCCACAGCGATACGCAATCAAGATGCGTGACATCACCTTCTACAAGTGCTGTTGCCTAGCGTCTGCTGGCCGTTTCACTTTAGGGTGTTCAAAGATGCGTGACATCACCTTCTACAAGTGCTGCTGCCTATAGAAGTTGGTCGGAAAATGGAAATATGCGGAAATACGCATTATAGAAGTGAATGCAGCGGAGTCAGCGATGGATGGGGAGAGTTGATAAGCGAAGACGCACTTGCAGCCAGAGTGGTTCTAGCGCGTTACGGGACAATGTATGGATGAAGAGAACATAATAGACGAAGACGAGCTTGAATTGAATGTTGTTGCTCTTCTACGTTCTGCAAGCTTGACTTTGGGATTGGCTGAATCTGTAACTGCCGGATTGATTTCGTCGCGTCTCTGCAAAGTGCCTGGAAGTAGCAGCGTATTTCGGGGTGCGGTGATTCCCTATCACCGTGACCTCAAATCAAGCCTGTTGACTTCTTTCTCGCATTTGGAACCGCAGATCGCTCAGATGGATGTTGTAAGCAAGGAGATGGTACTGGCGATGGCTTCCGGGGTGTGCAGACTACTGAAAAGTGATGTTGGATTGGCAACCACCGGTGTGGCTGGTCCAGATCCGCTTGAAGGGGTTGATCCAGGCAACGTTTGGATAGGATTATGGCTTGACGGCGTTGGACGGACTCAGAAGCTCTGTTTGCCTTCCGCACGTAATCGTGTTCGCGATACTGCCGCTACTGCTGCACTCGAGTTACTTCGTATGAGTTTGGTTCTACGCAGTTGCCAGGTTTTCGATTAGTGAGCCGATTCGACACGATGTGACCACCCGACGGCGGGTGTCGGGTCAGCTGCGATCGCTGGAGTCTGATCGTTCCAAGCGTAGCGCGGCGGAGTTCATGCAGTAGCGATTGCCGGTAGGTTTTGGTCCATCAGGAAAACGATGCCCGAGGTGAGCACCACAGTTAGCGCATAAAGCTTCTTCACGCTTCATGCCGAAACTGTAATCGGTTCGTATCTCAACGCTCTCGCGATCCACTGATTCCCAAAAACTGGGCCAGCCTGTGCCTGAATCGTATTTTGCATTACTATCGAAGAGTGGAACATCACACACGATGCAATGATAGGTTCCGTCATCATGACAGTTCCAGTACTCCCCTGAAAACGCAGGTTCAGTACCTGCTTCCTGAGTTACATGGTACTGCTTAGAAGTCAATCTAGCTTTTATATTATTTTCAATATTTTTCTTGTCTTTATCTATATTCACTTGTATTCTCCTATGTTGTCATGATACAATTATGTCGTGGTTGTGATAAGTATGTGAACGGGTTCGACAAAGTTGGCGGTTGTAGTGCACGGCTTTAGTGTGGTGGCGGTGGTTGTGGTAAGGATGTGAATAGGTTTCGGCAAGTGCACGACATGATGCTTGACTCAAAGCGTTGGTCAGTGCTTGAAATGAGCATTCTCATCGGATTTGTGGTCGACGCCACTGCCGACTATGAATGGCAATTCAAAGCACATGATTGTAACTACACTGGTGTAATAGTCACACAAAGCCAAATATACTTTGTGTCACATATCTACCTTATGTTTATAAGAGCAAGACTCTAGTTCTTCAATATTTGCAACAATCGATCACAGCAAAACAGGCGAAGTAGAAGAAGCGTATAAATCACATGAATATACAAATAACAGACAGAGCAAGACATAGGCAACCAAGACATAGACAACCGAGAACACCAACAGCAAACCCAGACATGAAACACCATTCAGGCATGAGGTCCATTACAGAAATCACGGGAGACGACAGAGACTATGGAAGTATCTTCTTATGAATAATCCTAAAACTATCAGACAAACCAAACAATCTGTAGTTGACAGGTCAGCAGCTGGCTACGAACCTAGAACAACTACGACCAACGGTTCATCTACCACTGATGTACGAACAACAAACTCAGGTTCGGTGGCAACACAGAGCAAACGGATGCCGAATGCCGGCATGACTAATTCAGGAAAAGCCGGTATCGCCAAGTCCACCTATCAAACTACTGGCACCCGAACTGTTACGGGCAAGAAACAAAGTGTGGGCAAAACTATTACTCAAAACGGGCGGGAAAGAGCACTCGACATAGCTCTAACCCAAATCGATAAACAGTTCGGTAGGGGTTCGGTCATGAAAATGGGCGAAAAAGGTGACATGAATGTCGAGTCTGTGTCTACAGGAGCAATTGCTCTTGATATGGCTTTGGGTATCGGTGGTTTACCACGCGGCCGGATTACTGAAATATTCGGCCCTGAATCTTCTGGAAAGAGCACTTTGGCTACTCACGTTGTGGCTGAAGCTCAACGTCAAGGCGGTATATGCGTTTATGTCGACGCTGAGCATGCCATGGATCCTGTTTATGCGAAAGCTATTGGTGTGAACATTGATGAAATGCTCATTTCACAGCCCGACACTGGTGAACAAGCACTTGAAATCACAGATATGCTCGTGCGATCCAGTGCCATTGATGTAGTGGTCATCGATTCGGTAGCTGCACTGACACCTAAGGCAGAGCTTGAGGGAGATATGGGTGACACACACGTGGGCTTGCAGGCGCGACTCATGTCACAAGCCCTTCGTAAACTCACTTCCAATCTCAGCAAAAGCAAGACCATATGCATTTTCATCAATCAATTGCGTGAGAAAATAGGAGTGATGTTCGGTTCGCCGGAAACCACAACAGGAGGTCGCGCTCTTAAGTTCTACTCGTCGGTTCGACTTGACATCCGCCGAATAGAATCACTCAAAGACGGCACAGAGATAGTGGGTAATCGGGTAAGGGTAAAAGTAGTGAAAAACAAATGCGCGCCACCATTTCGTCAAGCAGAGTTCGACATCATGTACGGCCGAGGCATCTCAAAAGAAGGTTCAGTACTTGACATAGGTGTAACCGAATCGATAATACGCAAGTCGGGTGCTTGGTACACCTATGAGGGACAACAACTTGGCCAAGGACGTGGAAAAGCCAAGAAATTTTTGGAGGACAATCCTGAAATCATGGAAGAAATATCTGCTCGAGTTTGGAAGGCCCTTATACCCGAAGTAGAGGAAAAATCAGAATAAGTGAAGCCCAGTTGTTCGGCTACACGACCGGCTGCCACGATAAAGCCCTTTGATCAGCCCACCATATCGAAAAGATAAGCCTAGCATGAATAGTGTGACTCGAACTTATACTATCCGCACCTTTGGGTGCCAGATGAATGAACACGATTCTGAAAGAATTGCCGGCCTGTTGGAATCCAATGGCTACGCTCGCGCTTTTGGGGTTGATGATGCGGATGTGATAGTTATAAATACGTGCTGTATCCGTGAGAAAGCCGATAATAAGCTCTACGGTATGTTGGGTCATCTTAAAACAGTTAAAGAAGCACGGCCCGGTACTCTTATAGCAGTGGCCGGATGCCTTGCCCAGAAAGATCGCGAGCTGATAATGCAGCGAGCGAATCATGTGGATGTGGTATTCGGCACTCACAACGTGCATCGAGCAGCGGAATTATTGGACCATGCATCCCGGTATGGGCCGATAGTGGAAATACTGGAAGAAACCACACGCGATGACTGGGAGGCGTTTCCGTCGGCATTGCCAGCACGCCGTGAACAGGCTCATAGTGCTTGGGTGACCATACAAATCGGTTGCGACAACAAATGCACTTTTTGTATTGTTCCTTCAGTTCGAGGCCCGGAAATCAGTCGTCCTTTCGGACAACTAGTGGAAGAGGTCCGGCAATTGGCATCCACAGGAGTCAGCGAAATAACCCTGCTAGGCCAGAACGTGAACAGTTACGGTCGTGATCTGGCTCTGAGTCGAAGAAAAGTCTACATTGATGCCGGATCGAATGGCGGTGGAGCTGCTGAGGCGGGTGCTGCAAAATCTGAGGGAAGAAAAGTCTACATTGATGCCGGATCGAATGGTGTTTTGGATGATGAATGGTGGTGTGGCTCACTTTGGCCGAAAGATCGGAGAGCTCGACCACTGTTTGCTGATCTGCTGAGAGCGGTAGGAGCGATTCCAGGGATACACCGAGTTCGTTTTACAAGTCCTCATCCCAAGGATATGAGAGAAGAAACGATTGCGGCTATGGCAGACGTGCCGTCAGTGTGCGAGCATCTGCATCTGCCGTTACAGTCAGGCAGCGACAAAGTGCTCAAAGCCATGCGCAGGGGATACACCGCCGAACGTTACCTACAGCGACTGGCGGAAGCACGTGCAGGAGTTGATGATCTAGCAGTTTCCACAGACATTATCGTGGGTTTCCCAGGAGAAACCGAGCGTGATTTTGAACGAACATTGGAAGTGTCAGCTGAAGCTCGTTACGACAATGCATTCACGTTTATCTTCTCCCCACGGCCGGGCACAGTGGCTGCAGAATGGAAAGACGAGTTCATCCCCAGAAATATCGCGGTGGAACGTTATGAGCGGCTTAGAAATGTTGTTCAGCGTTCAAGCCGAATGTCCAATGAGGCTCGTGTCGGAAGGGTCGAAGAGGTCACCGTTGAAGGGCCGAGCAAAAAAGATTCCTCGCTTTACACCGGACGCACCCGTCGAAACACGCTGATACATTTCACGGCAGGATCACACAGAACATTGACAGCAGGTTCTTATGCCAAAGTCCGGGTAACCCAATCGGCTACGAATCATCTACTGGGTGAACTGCTTGAAATAACAAGCCCGGCTCGGATTCGTAGACGCATACCGGTCTCGACCGTTTGAACGTCTAAGGATGTCAACAGCTGAAAAGCCTTTGATCATTGTAGGGCCGACCGCTTCGGGCAAGTCGACTCTCGCTTTGGAATCAGCCCGCAAGCTTGGAAATGCGGAGATCATTTCTGTGGATGCGATGCAAGTCTACAGCAACATGAACATTGGCACCGACACGCCCACCGAAATCGAGCAAGCGGAGATTCCGCATCACATGATCAACCTGGTGGAACCCTCCCAGGAGTTCACAGTAGCACAGTTTCAAGCGAAAGCGCTAGCAGCCCTGAACGACATTCGCAAACGAAGCCGCATTCCCGTGCTGGCAGGAGGAAGCGGTTTACACATGCGCGCAATAGTAGACGGTTTAAACATTCCAAGCCGCTATCCGCAGGTCAGAGAACAACTCGAAACAGAACCCGACACCTCCACATTGTATAAGCGTCTTCTCGAAGTCGACCCCTTGGCTGCTTCACGTATTGATTCCTCGAATCGTCGTCGGATGATAAGGGCTTTAGAAGTGAGTCTGGGCAGTGGAAAAGCGTTTTCTTCATACGGTCCCGGACTGAACAGTTATCCATCCACTTCATTTGTGATTGTAGGTTTGCGATGGCCTTTACCTGCTCTTGACGAACGTATCGCAGTTCGTTTGGAAAAGCAAATAGCCGATGGGTTCCTTGAGGAAGTGCGGATGCTGCAAGACCAGAAAATGTCACGTACTGCATCTCGAGCTATCGGCTATAGAAGCTTGTCAGCACATCTGCGAGGCGAAATAAGCTTGAACGAAGCCTTGAACAGCATACTCATCCGTTCCCGACAGTTTGCGCGTCGGCAAATACGCTGGTTCAAACGTGACCCTCGAATTATCTGGCTTGACGCTCCGGTGAGCGTTGGTGAATTGCTGGATACCTGGAAAGCTAATCAAAGTTGAGAACAAGTCGAAGTTCAGTGGAGAGTTTACCAACATGACCAAGCTACAATCCAGTAGACACCACGGCCTATATCAGCACCACAGTTTAGGAGCTGAAGAGAATTCGATCACCCACAACCCTGCAAGCGCAGACCTATATCAGCACCACAGTTTAGGAGCTGAAGAAAATGCACTGTTCAACGAACCAACTAAGCAAGAACGTAACAGGGTATTGATCCTTAGGTGTGGTTTGTCTACGATCCCGCTAGTCGATAAGAAAGGCGGTCGAACATGAACGCAACAAAGAATGCTCGGGTGATAAGAGCTTGAAACTACAATTCGTTAAACATCACGGCCTCGGCAACGACTTTCTCATTGCCTTCTTCGATGAGCTACCCGAAGAAAAAAAAGCAGCGGGATGGGCTCAGCATGTTTGCCATCGAAAACATGGGGTGGGTGCTGATGGGATGATCCTCGCAACCGTTGAACCAGCAGTTATGAGACTATGGAACTCCGATGGTTCAAGTGCTGAGATGTCTGGCAACGGTTTGCGGTGTTTGGCGCATGCCATAGCACGTCGTAAACGAGTGGATCAGCTGGACATTACAATCTCCACGGCAGCCGGTTCGAGGCGTTGCCGAGTGACACTCGCTGAAGCTGACACGAACAACGAACAGCCTTTTGAAGCTGAAGCTACTGTCATAGCTGAAATGGGAGAAGTCAAAGTAGGAGCCAGGGGCCCTCGGACACTGCCCGGGGTACCCGATCCTTCATCGGTGGTAGAAGACATGGCAGGCGTGGTTGTACAACGCTGGGGCACTGCGGATGTCGGCAACCCTCATATCGTCCTTTTGGTGCAAGACCCATATGCCGTGCCTCTCACCACGGTGGGTCCTGCACTAGAACAACTCTTCGAGGAAGGGATCAATGCCCATTTTGTGGTTATCGCAGAAGAGTCGACCATGGAGCATTCTGTGATGACTGTGAAAACTTGGGAACGAGGAGCAGGGATGACCGAAGCCTGTGGCACCGGTGCGGTAGCGACAGCCTCCGTAATGCGTAACTGGAATAGCATCGGTAACAGGGTCACAGTACGAATGCCTGGTGGAAACGTAGAAGTAAACCTGCATCCGACTACTACGTTGACAGGCCCGTCGGTTTACGCAGCTACAGTCACAATAGATGACATTCAGGTATAGAAATAGTGGATGTAGACCAGCCGAACAGTGCGAGAAACATCAGCACGCACAGGGGAGGGTTTGGTGAGTTCAGCGGCGATGGTGCATCCTCAGGGCTGATCGACCGGTCGTTCAGAGAGCGCATTATCCTTGTTGCACTATCCAAAGACCGCGATAACAAGACTGCTGAAGCATCCCTGGATGAACTGAGCCTTCTAGTAGACACAGCAGGAGCCGATACTGTGGCCCGGGCATACCAGTATCGCAATAAACCCGACCCAGCCACTTTTATAGGTATTGGGAAGGTTCATGAGATTCATGACATCGCAGAAGAAATCGACTGCGATACCGTAGTGTTCGATGACGAGTTGACACCAGCTCAACAACATAATCTGGAGAAAATACTTGGCCGATCCGCTATTGATAGGACAGCAGTGATCCTAGATATTTTTGCGCAGAACGCCAGAACCCCAGAAGGTAAAGCCCAGGTTGAATTAGCGCAACTTCGTTATCTTTTGCCACGTTTGCGTGGTAAAGGAAAACAGCTATCACAACAAGCAGGTGGCATAGGCACTCGCGGTCCCGGTGAAACCAAACTGGAAACCGACCGCCGACGTTTGCAGAAACGCGTCAACAAGCTTGAACAACGGCTGGAAGACATTGCCCGCCACCGACGTGTCCAGTCAAAATCACGTCGTCGTACCCGCAACCAATCGACAGCTCTTGTCGGGTACACCAATGCAGGCAAGTCGTCACTGCTCAATAGGCTCACTTCTGCTTCTGTGGTGGTGGAAGATCGTCTTTTCGCCACCCTGGACCCGACAACCCGACGTTTGCCGCTACCAGGGGGTGAAGTCGTATTGATGACGGACACCGTTGGATTTATCAGTAAACTTCCGCATCATCTGGTGCAAGCCTTCAAAACCACACTGGACGTTGTCCGTGACGCCGATCTGCTGTTACATGTCGTAGATGCCGCGGGTCCCAACCCACGCAAAGCCATGAAGGCTGTACGGGAAGTGTTATATGAGATAGGAGCTGCAGATATACCCGAGCTAGTAGTTTTCAACAAAAGCGACTTGAGAACAGTGAACGAAACCTCGGTTCAATATTCCGGGCACACCGAGAAAACAGTATCAGTTTCCGCTTTGACAGGGGAAGGCGTAACTGCTTTGATAGAAGCCGTAGCCAACGAGCTCCGGTCTGCTTCTCAACTAGTGGAATTAGAGATTCCCTGGGCTCGAGGAGACGTTCTCGCCAGTGTACACCGCGAAGGTCGGATACTAAGCGAAACAGCCACAGAACAGGGTATGCATCTTCTAGCCCGGCTCGATGAAGCCTCGATAGAAGTTCTACGGCAATACAAAATTGAATCTCGCTGACCGGATCATCAGATGAGCAGCACTAGCCACCATGCCACGAATCAACGTACAAACGCCAGCCAGTGACTTGGCATCCACAAAGTTGACGCAAACACTGCAGAGTAAAGCCACTGGTAGTAGTCCACATAAAAATGTTGTTGGTAGGCTTCTCATATGTCCAATGTAGATTTTGAAGCACGCATACCGGAACTTGAAGCGAATATCGCTGAACTGTGGGAGCATCGAAGCAGCCTTGACAGCAATGATCGAGAAGCGACAAACGTCATCCATGAAGCTATTGACGCTCTCGACAGAGGATTAGTCCGTGTAGCGGAAATCGACGAAAACAGCGGCACGGTACGAGTCAACGAATGGTGCAAGCAGGCTATTCTGCTGTTGTTCATGACTTCACAAATTCACACTCATGAAGTAGGGGTCTTTGAATTCGTGGACAAGATACCGTTGAAAACGGGCTACCAGAGTAGGGGTGTAAGGGTGGTGCCTGGTGGATCGGCGCGTTGGGGTAGCTATCAGGCTCCTGGAGTGGTGATGATGCCGAGCTACATGAACATAGGCTCCTACGTCGGTGCTAACACTATGGTGGACACCTGGGCCACTATCGGCTCGTGTGCACAGGTCGGAGCGAATGTGCATATTTCGGGTGGGGTCGGTATCGGAGGAGTGCTCGAACCGCCACAAGCCAAACCGGTGGTAGTGGAAGACGATTGTCTAGTGGGCAGCCGCTGTATCGTTGCCGAGGGGGCCAGATTAGGTCAAGGGGCTGTATTGGGGGCAGGAGCGATCCTCACAGGTTCAATTCCTGTGATAGACACCGATACCGGTGAAGAATTAAGCAGAGGGGAAGTCCCTGCATGGTCTGTGGCGGTGTCAGGTACCAGACCCAGAGAATTCGCTGGAGGTACTTTCGGTATGCCGGCCGTGCTGGTGATCAAACGTCTAGTAGCAGGGGAACGCCACAACAAGTCTGCACTCAACAAGATCTTGCGTGATCACAATTCAACCATATAACAATGCCAGCAGTGGGGGAATGTTTCATACAGGGTATTGGTCTCGAGGTGTCCTTGTGTCTTGACCCATTATGCCACGCATGTTGCAAACGTGTTGGGGAATGTTTTTGATGTTTTCTGTTGGTGCGTGGTTTGTGTTTTAGTTTTGGTTGTTCGGGTTTGGTGGTTTTATTGGTTTTGTTGTTGTTGTGTGGTGG
>JAPPJC010000024.1 GCA_028820455.1 Acidimicrobiaceae bacterium | reverse complement strand
CTTCGAGTCTCTCCCACACCCTCTAGTGCCCGCCCATTTCCGAAGAGCCAGAAAAGGCCAACATTCGGGTATCCGCCTTATCGGGAGGACGACAGCGTCGCATCGATATGGCTCTCGGGTTGGTTGGCGATCCTGAAGTCATCTTTTTGGATGAATCCAACTCGGGATTCGATCCCGCTGCCCGCCGTGGAGGAGTCGATTTTACACGACTCAACAGCCTCCCGCCGTGTGATGGATCCGTGTCGATCAACGAAGATGAAGATCATCTGCTCTTGCTGGACGTGATCGAAACCTTGATCTCGAGAGTATCGCGAGGACTCCCCGAACCGACCGTGAAGAGCAGCGGCGAGGTGGTAGGCCCGTCCTTTGTCTTCACCTCTGGCTTTCAGCACAGACCTATCTACGAGCCTGTTCAGCAGAGAGCGTGCCTCGTTTTGGTCGACTTGGAACAACTCTGCCGCACGCGCTGTGGTGATTTGACGCTCGTGACGCACCTCATACAACACGAGAAGGTCTTCAAGGGTGAAGAGTTGCGGGGTTTGGTGTGATGACGGGTTTGCTTGAGACTAATCTGCATGAATTGTCCAATGTCCGGTGCAAGGCCGTCGAGTGAGGTGACGGGCCGCTGCTAGTGCTTGCCTGTACCGGTTCTGGCAAGACGCGCGTTCTCACTTAACGTTCCGGCCGAAATTGTTCGTAGGCGTCGATTTGCAGTTCTGAACCAGGCTCAGCGTCAGCATCACTAGTAGGGATTGACACTTCGGTGCCATCGAGTAGGATGCGTGTCTTTTCAACACCCCAAACTGAGACCGTGAACACCAACTGGGCAGCAGCTAATCTCAACGTCTCGGATGGCACGGTATCTTCAATGGATAGTGGGGCTATGTCTACTGTGGCTATAGCATCATTTATTCTCACACTGTTCATTTCAAACAGTTCCAAGGTGTTGAAGAATCCTCGGGCTTGTTCTTCAGGGGTAGTACTTTTACCGAAAAGGGTGGACAGCACACTGTTGAGTGAAGCATTGGGTGGTACTTGGCGTTTGACTTCTACTACCACTGTGTGTTCAGTATCTTGTGGATTTGTGAGCAAAAAGACAGTGTGATCATTTATGAAAGTTTCAGGAGGTTCAGTATTGGTGGTGGCTTGCTGTGCCATTCCAGGACGTAAACTTTCAGGCAAATTGTCGATGTCTATAGCTTGAGCATTTTCATCGATCGGCACATTGCAACTGGTCATAATCACTGCTGTGACGCCTAGCAGGAGCATTGTTTTTGACAATATCCGAGGGATGTGGCAACGATCAGAACACTGTTTGGATGTTGCGGTTAATGAGAGCATTGTTTTTTCGGGAAAGACCTTCTCATATCAGCGATCTCCGGTTAGCTTGGATCTTCGGTGTTTTCGTTGTTGTCATCGGCAATCGGCAGTTCTACAACAAAACGTGCCCCGGGTAGTCCATCAAGGCGATCTTCTACCCACACACGGCCTTGGTGAAGACTTACATGTTCGACTACAAGCGATAAACCCAAACCTGTGCCAGAACTTTTGCCTCTACTGCTGCCAGCGTGACCTCGAGTGAACCTTTCGAAGATACTTTGACGTTCTTCGGGGATCACGCCGGGGCCTTTGTCTTCTACACTGAGTCGTAGGTAGTGGTCTTCACGTTCTACATCCACGGTTATGTCGGCGTTGCCGTAGTTGATTGCGTTATTTATCAGGTTGATCACTACCTGTTGGAGCCGTCGTTTATCAGCCCATATAACCGTTTCTTCAGTTCCATATGAGATTCTGAAGTTTAAATCAATGTTGTTGTAATAAGATATGACCTGTTGCACGAATTCGGTTATGTTTATGGGTTGTGTTTGTAGGTCTGCAACGCCGATATCGTGGCGGTTGATTTCCAAGAGATCTTCTAGAAGCTGGTTGAATCGGGCAATGTCGTCTGCAAGTAGTTCTAGTGCAATGTGGCCTGACTCGTCTAATTGTTCAGCTTTGTTGGTGAGCACTTCCACTGATGCGGTGATAGTCATAAGAGGGGATCGCAATTCGTGGCTTACTGTTGAGGTGAATCGAGCCTCACGTTCTATTCGGTCTTCTAAGGAACGTGCCATTTTGTTGAATGAATCAGTTAGAGAGGCCAGGTCAGCATCACCGGGTGGGTCTAATCGAGTGTCCAATGCACCTCCGGCTAATGCTTCAGCAGCAGTACGGACTTGAACCCAAGGTTTGAGCAATCTTTGCGAAGCCCATGAACCCAGAAAAGCGGATAATAAAGTATTGATGGCAGCTACCGCGAACAGGATCGCCGCTAAAGTTTCGAGAGTGCTTTCAACGTCGGTTAGCAGTGCAGCCTCAAAGTATATGGCTTCCACATTCGTTTTGGGGATGGGTAAAGCCGATACTACGACCGTACTTTTGATTGTGCTTTCGTCTATGTAAGTGCGGATCTGAGATGGTATTCCGGCATTAGCGAGTTCTTGTAGTGATGCTGGCACAGAGTTACGGCCGAACACCAGTGGGTCGGCTGCTGTCCAAGCATCATCTACTAGCAGCAGTGGAAATGTTCCTGATGCCTGTCCTAGCCGCTCAACGATAACGCGCCGACCGTCGTCGTCGGTTTCTGAGGTAAGCTCGTTGAGGACACGTCTAGCGTTACTGGTGAATACGGTAAACACTGCAGTTTCGCGTGTTTCCAGTAGATTTTGACGTGCTAACCCTAGAGTGGCCACCGCAGAAATAGCTGACAGAAACAATCCCGTGAGCGCAAAAGCTATAGTTATGCGAGCACGAAGCCCGAGATTGTGTAGTTTTTGTTTTAGAAATGGAATTAGTTGCACTACTGCTGGAGTTTGTAGCCCATTCCCCGAACTGTTATAACATATCGCGGGTTGGCTGGATTGATTTCAATTTTGGTGCGAAGTCTACGGATATGCACATCCACTAGGCGGCCGTCACCGAAATACCCTAAATCCCAAACTCGTTCCAGCAGAGTCTCACGGCTTAAGACTTGACCGGCGTTGGAGGCAAGTTCGATTAGAAGTTTGAATTCAGTTTTTGTGAGGTGGATCTGCGTGCCGGCCACTTGTACTGTGCCTTGTTGAGGAAGGATCTCAAGGTCATTGAAAATAAGAGGAGTGTTGTCGGTGTCGGAAACTCGCATGCGTCTGAGCAAAGCACGGATACGTGCGGATAGTTCTTTTGGAGCGAACGGTTTGGTGAGGTAATCGTCGGCACCTGACTCGAGACCGCCTACCACATCGTGTGTATCGGAACGGGCTGTGACCATGATTATGGGCACATCGCTTTCACGTCTGATTGCCCGACAGATATCGAAACCATCGATTCCTGGCAGTGTGATATCCACTAAGACGATATCAGTGGGATTGGAAGTAAAAGATGCAAGTGCTTCCTCGCCGGAGCTGGCTTCTTCTACCACCCAACCTTCGTTTTCCAAGGCTAATCGCAGTGATGTGCGAATTCGTTCATCATCTTCAACTGTAAGGATGCGGATTGTCATGATTGTGGTTGTTTCAAATTGGTAGCAGTTGGATGGTTGTCTACTGGATTTTATTGTGATTTGTCGGGGGTGTTTGGTCTTGAGTCGTGGTGTACGTTTTGCTGAGATTGTGTCGGGTTCTCCATTCGATGCTAGACCTTAACATTAGTATTGCTACTATTGCGGTGCCTATTGAAGTGGCTGAAGCCGCTATTGAACCTACAATGCCGGCTAGTATTTGACATTCGCCGTTGCACTGGAGATCTATCACAGCAAACCCTATCAATCCTCCGCAAGTGCCGGATATTACAATTGACCCGAAAGCCAATATTCTGGCTGTTACGGAAGGGGTTGGATCCATGGGAGGTTCCTGTTTTCCGGTGTTTTCGGGATCGGCGGTATTTTCGGTTGAAGTGTTCGACACTCTATTATTTTATTGTGTTTAGCAGGATATGCAGGATATCACCTGATTACTGTATGAACTTAGCGTGCCCAGAGGTAGCCACGCTGACCATTTTTGTGTTCAGCAGATATTACTTGATTGTGCTGGTTGGTGTGTGGCCAGGGTCCTCTACCTGTTTGAGTGTTGTGCAATTGTTGTGGCGTTGTATGCAACTGTTGCGCTTTACGTCCCTTGGTTGTGGTGTTGATTGTCGCAGCATGGTAGCAAACTGATTGTTATGAGCAGGGAAAGATTGCATGAGATTGTCGGGCCTGCTCCGGATGGCACGGTTGGTTTTCTGCATTTGGATATGGATGCTTTTTATGTATCGATAGAAATACTCAAGCATCCTGAGTTGCGGGAAAGCCCTGTAGTAGTAGGTGGCATCGGGCGTCGTAGTGTTGTGGCTGCTGCTAATTATGAGGCTCGAGTTTATGGTATTCATTCAGCCATGCCGTTGGCGCAAGCTAAACGCTTGTGCCCTCACTTGATTTCCTTGCCTGGAGATTTTCAACTTTATTCAGAAGTATCGAAGCGCATTATGACGATATTGCGTGATATTACTCCACTGGTTGAGCCGCTCTCACTTGATGAAGCTTTCTGTGATATACGAGGAGTAGATCAGCCTCTTGGACCTCTGACTGTTTTTGTTGCCGAGCTCAGAGATGAAGTGTTCACTAAGGAGCAACTGAATTGTTCTATAGGGATCGCCTCTTCTAAGTTATTGGCCAAAATGGCCACTGAACAAGCCAAGCCAAAGGTTACGACAAAAGGCGTGCTTGTCGGCTCTGGTATTCATGTCGTTCATGCAGGCGATGAATCATCCTTTTTGAATCCTTTGCCAGTGCAGGCATTGCTTGGGGTCGGCCCGGCTACTGCTCGAAAAATTGTTCGAACCGGAGTCCGGACCATTGGTGAGCTAGCTGCACTACCAGAGCATGTCGCTATAGACGTGCTAGGCCCGCGCTTGGGGTTGCATCTACGCCGTTTGGCTAGAGGGATAGATGACAGTCCGGTGGTGACGCATAGATTGCCGCGCTCTTTTAGCCACGAAGCAACTTTTGCACGTGACTTGCACACTAGAGCTGAGATGGATGTTGAAATCATGCGTTTAACCGATCTGGTGGCTCACAGGTTGCGTAAACGTGATAAGGCAGCACGCTCTGTTACTTTAAAGGTGCGTTACGGTGATTTTGTTACGATTACCAAGTCCACCACACTACCAAACCCGATTAATGGTTCTCGTGAGATGGCAGCGGTTGCCTTGGGTTTGTTGGATCATGCAGATACGACACGCGGTGTACGCTTACTTGGAATAGTTGCCACCAACCTTGACTCAGCTGAGGGTTCTCAAGCCGAGCAGTTAAGCTTTGGGTTTGAAAACACCAGCCCACGCAAAAACGGTAGTTCTCGTAGTAGCAGTTATCGCAGGGACGATAGATGGAAAAGCGTTGAATCGGCTATGGATGGAATACGCGACCGCTTCGGCTCTTCAGCCGTTGTTTCTGCGGCTCACACGATAGCTGACGGTAATAGTCGACGAATAACAGACAGTGATTTCTGATGACTGTCTCCAAACTCCGGGTTGTTTCTGCGGCTCACACGATAGCTGACGGTAATAACAGGCAGAAGCAAGTAAGCGCAGTTCATAGGTGTCAGCTTTCAAGACGAACTCTTTAGAGTGTCTTAAAGTTGGACAGTATGCGGAATTAGAGTCGAGCAGTGTGTAGGATTACAATAGGTAGCTAGGAATAGGTAATTTGTGAGTAGGTAATGCTGCTGCAGTTTAGACTTTTTGTGCGTTCTGTCGTAGCTGATCCTATGGCCTGTATGTCTCATAGCCTGCAAGTTCGAGGTTGTGTCAGGAGGTTGTGATGCCGCTGTCAGAAGACGAGAAACGTATTCTCGAAGAAATTGAAACACATTTCTATGAAAGTGATCCCGTGCTTGCAAAGGAAGTGTCGAAGACCACTGTCTACACTCACGCTCTGTACAGGCTCAAGTGGTCGATATTAGGTTTGTTGTTAGGTGTAGTGGTGATGGTTGCCACCTTTTCGAGCTCTTTGCCGCTTGCGTTCTGTGGTTTCTCAATAGCACTTGCTGCGCTTTTGTTTTTTGAACGGGGACTTCGCGATCTTGGTAGAGCTGGACGAGGGCAAATGGCGCAGGCAATAAGAGAAAAAGGAGTGCGAGGAGCATTGGGCAAAGCGGGTTCTCGTATGCGTCAACGTTTTGAACGTGGTAGTCAGCCTGACAACTAAAACAACCACGACATACCAGGGCAACCACCAAGAATAAGACTCTGTGCTGAATATTTTCAGGTTGCACGTTCGGGCAGTGAAAGCTGTGCTGCAAAGGCCTCGACTTTTGTACATGAGTGTCGTACAGTTTTATCGTTTTATACCTGATCGGTGGTGGCAGAGGAAACCTTTTCTTCCTGTGGTCGATCTCAAGCTTTTGCGATTTCGTTCCGAAACGATGTACGGGGATACGCAGATGGCACCAGATGCTGACGATGTTGCTATCTGGCTAGATTGGTGCAAAGACCAACTCCGTAGAAAACAAGAGTATCGGTTACCGATAAAGCGCAATGAAGCAGCGCAGTAAAACAGGAGTAGACAAGAATACTGTCTTTGCCACCGTGAAAGCGAAGTTGTCTGGCTCTTCGCGTATGAGGGTGGAGTGGGGAGTCAGGTAGGCTCCGATCAGGAC
>JAPPJC010000002.1:31708-48839 GCA_028820455.1 Acidimicrobiaceae bacterium | reverse complement strand
AAAATCTTAGCCATTCCCCTTTTCCCCCCTTCAATTTTTACCAAATTCTATTCAATAACCGAAAAAATTTAAAAAAAAAAATAAAAAACCCCCCCCCCCCCCCCGGTCACAACCACTAGATAGGCTAGGCGAATGCTCTCCTATCTAAAATTGCGTGGTTAACTTCGCAGTCGTTAGTATGCTAAAGACTGAAGTATGTTCGAAGATTTTTTAGTTGAACGGGAACCTATCAGCTGGAGCCCGCCTGCGGGTTTTCCTCCCAGTTTCGCTCCGGCTGACTTGTTCACGCAGAACACTCCACATGGACTGGAGATCGTACTTGTTGAAACTGCCCGCAGGCCTCCCGCTGGTGAACTGAGGAAAGCGTGGCATAAGCGTCGCTCCAGCCGTGTTAGTCCTGTGCTGATAGTCGCTGCCTATCCAATAGCCGACGGGATCAGAGTCTCTCTTTGTGGACCAGTGGGTGAACACCCACCCATACAACACGACGTGGAGATTTCGCAGGCTGAAAGACTAGCTGATGTGGCTCTCAACGAACCCAGCCACCACGCTGCCACACGATTTCTGATAGCCAACCTGCCTGAGATGAATTCCGAGCTACCCGGCGTGCGCAATATGGGACTTTTCGCCACTCAAGAGCTGCGAGTTGGTGTGCCTCAACGTTCAGACTGGCAGACAACCAAAACCCGAGGCTCCTCGTTGCTGGCATTCCAGGGTCGTGAACTGGTTGAAAAGCTTGGCTTCGAAATCGAAAATCTTACCACCAATACTTGGAAGCTCACCACTTCAGACCGTCACACCGCTGTGGCTGTGTTCTGCGATGACGATGAGCCTTTCGAGGCTCCTTCACAACGTTTCAACGCCACTTCGCCTGTGTCGCAGGCTTTAGCTGTGGCCGACCGTCATGACGTGGATTGGATGATCCTCACCCGCGCTTCTGAGATAAGGCTTTACGCTGCCAGGGCGGACACTGGTGTGGGTCGTAAAGGACGGGCTGAAACGTTTATAGAACTCAACCTCGCCCTGCTGCCTGAAGAGTCAGCTGGCTATCTACCGCTGCTATTTGCAGCCGAAGCATTACAACCGCAAGGCAGTGTAGACGAAATCCTGGGAGAGTCGGAGCGTTTTGCGGCTGCTTTGGCGCAACGCCTGCGTGAACGAGTATATTTCGAGACTGTCCCCGCTTTAGCTGCGGCGATTGCTGGCAACATGGGCAGTCTACCTACGAGTGCTGACCTCAAAGACGCCTACGAGCAGGTCATGATGATTTTGTTCAGACTGCTGTTCGTGGCTTACGCAGAAGATAAAGACCTTCTCCCCTATCGCACGAATAGTCGCTACCAAGACCATTCCCTGCAGAAACTAGCGATCAGACTAGTGGAAGACCATCACGCTGACCGTCAACGATACGACACGGTTGCCACATCAATGTGGGCTGACGTGTGCCAGCTTTGGGAGGCTGTCAATAGAGGCAATATCAGCTGGGGAGTGCCTGCCTATAATGGCGGTTTGTTTTCCGATGACCCTAAGATCAACCCGACTGGCAGCAGGCTAACCGGCTTGCAGCTCACCGATCACGAGTTCGCCCCTGCGCTTACTGCTTTGCTGATAGACGAAACCCCTGAGGGAGTTGGGCCGGTGGATTTTCGTTCGCTATCAGTACGCGAGTTCGGCACGATCTATGAAGGCCTACTGGAGTCACGTCTGACCGTCGCACAAGAAGACCTGGCAATCCGCAGTACTCGCGGCACAACACAATACTTGCCAGCTGAAAAAGGTGAGCCAGTGGAAGTAGCCGCTGGAGGCGTGTATCTACAACATCACTCTGGGAAACGCAAGTCTACCGGTTCGTATTTCACGAAACCGTTCGCTGTTGAACACTTGCTGGATCACGCTCTAAAGCCTGCCTTAGACGATCACATAGCACATCTCAACGCCTTACACGCAACTGGTGATGAGGCTGCTTTGGCTGATGCGTTCTTTGATTTCCGCTGTGCTGATATCGCTATGGGATCGGGTCATTTTTTGGTGGCAGCGGTGGATCATATCGAAGCTCGACTATCAGCTTGGCTCACAGAACACCCTTTGGCGGCTGTCACCAACGAACTCGAACGGCTGCGCCACAGTGCATTAGACGCGCTCGGTGAGCTCAGTAAAGGTGTTGAGATTGAATCGGGGTCTCTGTTGAGACGTCAAGTGGCACGCCGCTGCGTGTACGGGGTGGACAAAAACCCCATAGCAGCGGAATTGGCACGCTTAGCCATATGGGTGCATACGTTCGTGCCTGGGCTGCCGCTTTCCTTTCTCGATCATAATCTTGTCTGCGGTGACAGCCTCACCGGTGTACGCACGTTGGATCAGGTTGTGGCAGTGTTCGATCCTGACGCCAGCCCCGACAATCCTAGCCTATTTCGAGACCAGTTGGAGAAGATGCTCGCTGAAGCTCGTCAGGCTTTACGAAACTTGGCACGCACTTCAGACGCCACTAAAGCCGAAATAGATCAAGCCCGTGAAGCACACGAAGAAGCATCGAAATCTATAGGCGGGGCCCGCGCACTGTTTGATGTGATTACCGCTCATCAGGCTGAAGTGTGCGCTCTACCCGAAAATTTCGATGAAGCCACTTTTATAGCCACAAGCAAGAAACCTGAGGTGGCTAGAGCGGTGAAAGATTTCAAGCCTCAGCATTTTCCAGCGGCGTTTCCTGAAGTGTTTCTACGTGAACGTCCAGGGTTCGACTGTGTGATCGGTAACCCTCCATGGGATAAAGTTGTCGCCGACCGTAAAGTCTGGTGGGGTTTGCATCTTCCAGGAGTGCGATCTCTACCGGTTGCTCAACGCCGGGCTCGGATTGATGATTTAGAGAAAAAACGCCCCGATCTAGCAGAAGAGTTTGCCAACGACAAGCAACAAGCCGACACGTTCAAACGGTTACTGCGAATCACTTTTCCCAAGCTCGGATCAGGCCAAACCGATCTTTCCAAGGCGTTTGCTTGGGCCAATTTGGAGCTCACGCGTGAGGGTGGCAAACTGGGGCTGGTTTTGCCTCGTACCGCAGTGTCTGATGCTGGCATGACCAACTGGCGTAAGCAGGTCACCAAAGATCTGCACCCCCCCCCCTCCGCGGATGGATTCAAGTGTCAGTGGCAACGCTTATCAACCACAAGGGCTGGGTGTTCGACGGAGTTCACAACTCTTACACTGTGGCCCTCACAACAATCAACAAACACCTCACCAGCTCCTTTCGGTGGCCACCTGCCTCAACACCAAGCAGTGGGCTTTCGATGGAGTGGACGGCCGCTACACCATCGCGCTCATCACAGTCTGCAAACCCCACAACCCGCGCACCGAGCCATGGGGGTATCTTTGAGAGAACCCCAGACGAGCCTCACGTAGACGAAACTCACGTAGATGAGCCTTGTGTAGCAATATATGCTGGCCCTGCCTCCTCACTTGCCCACTATCAGCAGCTGATAGTCATCGGGCCGGAGCTGGTGCCAGTATCAGAGTTTCAACAGTGGTCTAAAACCGCGGCTTTCCCACAAGTGCCGTCGCGTGATGCTTTCCGAGTGTGGCGCAAAATGAAAATGCATCCTCGGTTTGACGGCTCCGATCTTGGCCGTAAGGCTGATATTGAACGCAAGCGTCATGCCCACGGGCAACATCCAACACCTGATGGCTCCAACCCCGACCTCATAACTGACAATGAACGCGCAGCCAGCACGGCTAGCACTACCGTGACCACCACCCCCCCCCCCCCCGCGGATGGAAATTCCGCCCAATACAAGGAGATTACAACGCCACCACAGACCGACATCGGTTCCTCAGAGACGACGGGCGTGGAGCTTCAGAGCAGTGGCAGAACTCCACGCAACTCACGACCGACACAACTTCATAAACGACGATGGCACTTCCGCCCAGTCCGCGAATTAGACGCCACCTACGACCGCAATAGATTCATACACGACGACGGAGCAGCAGCCTTGCAAGCAACCAATCAAAGAAGCCCTGAATGGCTAGAGGAAAAAAACCTAGGCCAACAAGCATCTGACGGGTGTCAGTAAGAGGATTATCTAACCAGTGGCAGTAAGTGGACTAAAAATCAACAAAATAGGATAATAATAAGGCAAATATGAGTGAAGAAGGGCAAAAGACAACCGAAGTCTCAGCAATAACTGAAATATGGCCAGTTTACAAAGGAGTATCATTTAATCTATGGGAATCAGATACCGGTGACTACTACGACAGTGCTTACGTAGCAAGCATCACTGAGCATCTCCAACAGAAACGTCTAGCGCAAAGCCGCGCAACTCGCTCAGCATTTGCAGAGCTACCTCGCTCAATGGTTGAAGACTCCAAAACACTGCCATGTCGACACCCTCGCATCGCCTTCCGCAATGTAACCAACCCAACAAACACACGCACTATTATCACTGCACTAATACCACCCAACCGCGTGATCACCCACCATGCGCCATACTTGTTACGTATAGCAGGTTCGTCAATCGATGAAGCTTATGTTCTAGGGGTGTTGTGCTCAATGCCTTGCGACTGGCAAGCCCGTCGCACCGTTGAACTCAACATGACTTTCGAACAGATTAACCTACTCACTATCCCCGACCCAGGACAGGGGCATCCCGTGCGAGATCGTGTTGTTGAGATAGCTGGCCGACTTGCCGCTCAAGATGAACGCTTCAGTGCCTGGGCTGAAGAGGTAGGCGTACCAGTTGGATCGGTAACCGACAAAACCACCAAACAAGACCTACTTTGCGAGTTGGACGCCTGCGTCTCCTACTTATACGGACTAGACGAACAAGACATAGCAACGATCTACGCAACCTTCGACGCCAAACATCCACACAGATACGCCGAGCATCACCAGAAAGTACTAGTCCACTACCGCCGTCTACCCCAACCCGCTCTACCGCCCCAGCAGCACATACAACAACACCCATAGACCTTGATAGACGCTTCTACGACATTAAGGCTTTACGACATGAATCAGTGCAACACCAACTCAACTAGCGATCAACGAACCACTCATCTATGCGAGTATCCCGCTCCGCGCGACCGTCATCTATTATTTCCAAAACCTCTTCAACGGAGACATCCAAACTGGGTGAATCCTTTCGAAGAGAATCCTTCAGAAGTAGTGCGTTGTAGACCCACCGGGTTGATTTGTCCAGTTCACGTACCGCCGTCTTTGAAACCGATCGCCCCTCGTGTGCAGCCAAAGTCTTAAGACGTTTAATAACATCGCGTGGCACGTTACGCAAAAACAAAACAGCCATGATGCATTATACCAAAATCTTAATTACAAATGCTAACAGAATATAACAGAATACTACTGCATTAAATCATCAAGCCCCAATATGCGTCAAATGATCAAACAGCAAGAAAAACTAGCCTACCACCGCCGTCCAGCCTAACCCCAACAGCACATACTACAACAACTGTGGATCTCAATAGCACCTCTCTGACATGAAGGCATTTACAACGTGAATCGGCACAACACCAAATCAATCGGCAATCAGTGTTATGATGCAGGTAGGCCCTGGGGCAGCAGCGAGCCGTTTGTCGGTTGTCACCAGAGGACAGTTGAGAAACTCCGCCGAGGCTACGTAGCTAGCGTCGTATGCAGAAATGTTGTGACGCAATGCCCAAACACGCTTAAGCAAACCACGAATATCGAAAAGCTGCACATCAAACCGTTTCCATCTACGAATAAAACAGTTGGCATCTACGGTATCCTCACCTTTCTGTGCCTCCAACCTGCGCATCGCATGGAGAACTTCCACTTCAATCAAATGCGGTGCAATAAGCTTTCCAGCGTTGACATAGTGGAGGGCTTCCTTGTCATCCAAAAGTGCTTGCACAGCCACCGAAGAATCTACTACGATCATAACTTTGAGCAAAACACGATGTCTTCAACGAACGACTCAAGACGTGTAGAACAGACAATAACACTAGAACAGACAATAACACCTATCACTTCTCTAAGTAAGCTTCCCTCGCTGAGCGAGCCTCGTCTAAGGCTTGCACCATTTCTTCAACAGAAACATCCAAATCAGGAGGGTCGTCCTGTAGAAGTAGTGAAACTTTCTCGGCCAATCGGGTGGACTTGTCCAGTTCATGCACAGCCGTCTCCGAAACCGATCGCCTCTCATGTATCGCCAAAGCTTTGAGACGATCAATGACATGGTCTGGAACGTTACGCAAAAACAAAATAGCCATGCCGCATTATACCAAAATCTCCGCTTGTAAATGTTAACACAATATAACAGAATACTATTTTATGAGATCATTAAACTCTCATATACACCAAATAGTCAAACAGTGAGAAGTAAATGGCCTGACAACAAATAAGGCTCAAAAAATATCGACCAGTAAAAAATCAACAGTGACTAGCCCATACAGGCTCAGTTCATGAAACCACAACCCAAAACTACGACCAACGACAAAGGGCCCTGAAAAATGACTGAGAGCAGCCTTCACGCCAACAATAACCCCAAACCCGAGTTTGTGGTCAACAACCAAGACGACCGAACAGTCGCTGACGCTCTCAACAGTTTCATAACCCAAGCTGCAGCAAACTATGTGACTGACACACAGCTTGACATCGCCACCGCCTACTTCAACCTGGGTGGATACTTGCTGCTAGCCGATTCGTTGGATTTGACGCAGACAACCCGCATCCTGCTAGGCGCAGAACCAAAACCCCCTGAAAACCGACTCAGGGAGCTTGATATCGAATCCCGACACCCCAAACGTGCAACACGAACCCGTCTGAATAAAGCCCTTGTAACGAACCAGGACAACATCACCGAAGACCGCGACACGCTCAGTTTTTCGCTTGAAAACGATGTGAAGGTGCGCAGACTGGTGCGTTGGTTGCGTTCGGATGCGGTGGAAGTACGCCGCTTGGAGAGCCGTTTTCTTCATGGCAAGGCTTTCCTTATCAGTGACCACTCCCACGGGGTGATAGCGGGGTCTTCGAACTTCACTTACGCAGGCCTGACCACCAACCTCGAATTGAACCTAGGGAACTACGTACCTCACACGGTGAGGCAAGTAAGGGACTGGTTCAACCGGCTTTGGGATGAAGCTGCCGCTTACAATCTTGCAGCCCTGTTTGAACCCCGCTTCGAAGAGCATAAGCCGCAACTCATCTACCTGCGGATGCTGTGGGAATGTTACGGCAATGAACTACTAGCAGAAGCGAAAGCCGACTCCGACCCGGCCACGGCACGACAAATACATCTCACCTCATTCCAACAGGCCGGACTGTGGCGTGCCAAACGAATCCTCAAACGATACAACGGAGTGTTGATAGCCGATGAGGTTGGACTGGGTAAAACCTTCCTGGCAGGTAAACTGATCAGTGAAGCAGCATTGAAACGCCGCCAGCGGGTTTTGGTGATCACCCCGGCTGCGCTACGTGACGGCCCCTGGCGAGCATTCAGAAGAGAATACAACCTGCCTATGGAGCTGATCTCCTACGAGGAGATGATGAGCGACAGCCGCCTCAACCCGGAAGCTGCGCATGCCACTGAACCCAGACTTGAAGCCGATATCAACCAGTATGCGATGGTGGTGATAGATGAAGCCCACAACCTACGCAACCCTTCAACTCAGCGTGCCCGAGCACTGCGCCGTCTGCTAGCGGGCTTACCTCCGAAGAAGCTCGTGTTGTTAACCGCCACACCGGTCAACAACAGCCTCTGGGATCTTTACTATCAGCTTGGATACTTCCTGCGCAACGATGCCGAGTTCACCGATATGGGCATTCCCTCGATGCGCAGCCATTTCGCTGCGGCGATGCAGCAGAACCCTGATGACTTAACCACCGACCACCTGTTCGACCTACTCGACGAAATAGCGGTGCGGCGCACACGGTCGTTCGTGAAAAAACATTACGCCAACGACATCGTGCCAATACGTGGCAAAAAGCAAAGAATCGTGTTTCCTGCAACCCGGGTGCGCAAAATTGAATACGACCTAGACACAGCATTACCCGGGTTTTTTGAGGATCTCAAACAGGCAATCAACCCCGACAGCGACCCCGGCGATGCTCACACCCTCACACTAGCACGTTACGCCCCATCGACATATCACAAACACGCACCACCAGAGCATTACGAAATGCAAAATGCCAGCCTGCTGTTGTCGGGAATGTTGAAACGTTTCGAATCCTCACCTCATGCGTTCGCTAAAACCTGTGAACGGATGGCCAACAGCCACGATGCTTTCCTAGCATTACTCGATCAGGGTAGAGTCGCCACAGCCGACGCGCTAGCCGACTGGATAGCCACCGACTCCGAAGACCTCGACCAAATCGACAAATACTCAGACGGACACATCGGGTTGACTTTCAACACCGACGACTATGATGTTGACAGCTTGCGCTGTCATGTGACCCAAGACCGTGACCTGTTGCGTTCGTTTGCGCAGAAAGCCCGCTCGATAACTCGTAGCAGGGACCCGAACTTGGCTGAACTTACACAACGACTGGCCAAAATCGCCGCCGACGCTGAAACCAGTGGTATTGGTGTAAGCGACATTCGGAACCGTAGAAAAGTGTTGATTTTCAGCTACTTCGCCGACACTGTCGACTGGATTCATGAATACTTGACGGAAGCCATAGCCACAAACCCCGATTTGGCATCATATGAGAACCGCGTCGCCTCCCTGTCGGGTTCAACCGCCAACGGAGACCGGGCAAACGTCATATGGGGTTTCGCTCCTGAAACTTCGGAAGCACCGGAAGATCATCGTGATGACCGCTACGACATTATCGTGACCACCGACGTGCTAGCCGAAGGCGTTAACTTGCAGCAAGCACAACATATCATCAACTACGACCTGCCTTGGAACCCGATGCGCCTAGTACAACGTCATGGCCGTATCGACCGGATCGGCTCCCTTCACAATGAAGTGTTCATGCACTGCGTATTCCCAGACAAACAATTGGACAAACTACTCCACCTTGAAGAAAGACTGCACCATAAAATACGACAGGCTGCTACCAGCGTGGGAGTCAACCAGATACTTCCCGAACAACGAATCGGCGACCCTGTTGACTTTGCCGACACCCGTGAACAGATCGAACGTATCCGCCAAGAGGAAACCGACATATTCGAACGCGGTAGCGTAACCGTAGGCGCACTATCCGGCGAAGAATACCGACAAGAATTACGTCAAGCCGCCGAAAAAGAACTACTCAAACAGATAAAGGAACTCCCCTGGGGTTCAGGGTCGGGTATGGCTGCTGATCCTAATGCTGGCCAGCAGGCCGGCTACGTTTTCTGTGTGCGTGTCGGCGACCACGAAAAGGTTCAATTCCGATACATACCGCTCAGCAGTCTCAGCAGAAACAACACCCAAAACGACGTGTCTGCCCACAAGCGACCGCACCCCCCAGAACGACACGCCCGTCCACACGCAACCCAACAGCCAAAACGACACGCTTCCAAAAGAACTTCAAACAGTCAGAAACCCGGCGCGCACATAATCGATAACACGCTTGACTGTCTGCGTCAGGCCCGCCCAGCCGACGGCTTTGAAACACCCTGGAACCTTCCAAATGAAACCCACTTGAAAGCGTTTGAAGCGTGGAACATAGCCCGTGCCGACATTCTCAAAAAATGGAACTTTCTAGCCGACAAAGCCAATCTCGAGCCGAAAGTCCCGGCTGCGCTGAAGCGGGCCTCAGAAATACTGCGTTCCCATCCACCTGCCGGACTCACCCAAGAAGACATCGACCACAAAATAGACTGCCTCAGTGCGCCCTACCCGGAGCGTATCGTCCGCACCGTTCGTGCTGCCATGGCAGCCAGCGAACACCCCACCGAACAGGCAGAGAAAATACTTGAAGTAATCCAAGGCCACGGCCTCACACCCTCTGAGCCTCCCAAACCTCGACCCGAGATCATACCGGACGACATCCACCTAGTCTGCTGGCTCGCTCTCACATAGCCTCTTATGATCCTGTAGCACAACCACCGTTGAAACTGTAGCACCAAAGCTGATGATCCTATGGCACAACCACTAACGATCATTGCATGGATCCCGACACTGTGTCAACAGATGCCTCCACAGATCTTGGACTAACCACTGGCGGTGTAGAAGATAGGAAGACCACTGAAACCGATCGCCCATGCAATGCAGTCGTCGCTCAGTCAGACTATGCAGCGAGGCTACGAGTTGTCTTTCTTTTGATGATATTCTGCAGGGTAACTTGTATCCATCATGTTGTATCCATTATGAATGTGTTGCATGCAAACACATTCAAGATAATACACGGTTAGCGATCAGACAGGTTGCAGTTTGCGGTCTAGGTTGAGCAGGGTGCTTGGTTCGGGATCGACGATGCGCAAGACACCATCGAAGTGGTGTTGGAGGTTCGATGCCAGACGGGCGGACGTGCTAGGTGTGATAACCGCGGACGTTGTATCCAGGTTGAGGGGGTAGTGGGGTGAGCCCTCCAGTGCGAGAATGTGGGTTGGAGAACAATCCACAAGGTAGGGCTCGTGGCAGATACGACTGTAAGACAGCACCCGAGCGCGTCTCTGTGAGTGATTTGATACGTATGCTGATCGCCTCCTGATAGTGAGTAGCGTAAGGCTTATGGCTTTACTTGATTTACGTCCGAATTGCGAATGTTGCGACCAGGATCTGCCCCTGGATTCAAGAGAGGCCACCATCTGCACCTTCGAATGCACTTTTGTTCTGCTTGCGCGGAGGAGATGGACTGGACATGCAAGAACTGCGGCGGGAATCTCGCCCCGCGACCTATCCGACCTCCCAGTGAATTGGCCAACTTCCCAGCCAGCTCTACCCGGGTGCGGAACCCCGTGGGATATCCGAGAGCTCAGAACTCGTGAGGGGACACTGAATTGGTGGCAGAGCTAGGAGGAGATGCCGGTTTGTCAATCTCAGGATCGCTAAGGCTGTGGGTGTGCTCTGGTTTCCAAAGCGGGTATGATGACATGGCATGATTCGAGGCAATGAAGAGATGAGTGTGGTCGGTGAGCAAAGTGATGTAAGCCCGACAACGGAATCCCGCGGGCATGTCCTAATGACCTTGCTTGGCACGAATCCGCGCCCGACATGTTACGTTCTGGACGAGCACCGAGTGGATGCGCGCCTCGCGCCCGTAGCTCTCTTCGAACTTCTGCCCGAAAACGACCGACCCAACCGGGTGCTGGCACTTTGTACGCTGGAGGCGGAACGCGAGACCTGGCCGCTTCTTCAAGAGGATCTCGGCGGTACAGCATGCTCGGTCGAGCACGTGATAGTGCCTTCCGGACACACACAGCAGGACGTGAACGAATATCTTGTTCGCGTGTGCGACCTAGTGTCCGACCAAGTGTTCCGAGGAGAACCGGTTGAACTCACGGTGGACATAACGCACGGGTTTCGGCACTTCTCGTTCCTCACCTATACCGCGGTTCTCTATTTGCAGGCTCATGGCATCGCCCGGGTGCGCGGCGCGTACTACGGGTTGTTGGCCGAAGATCGACCCAGCCCGTTTTTGGATCTGCGACCTCTTCTGGCACTTCCGCAGTGGGTTTACGCCTTGAGTGTCCTGCGCGACACGGGTAGTGCCATGCCCATGGCCGAAGCTCTGCGCGTCGGCTCGCAACATCCGTCGGCTCAGCAGATCGCAAAGTCCCTGAAGGATGTGTCGGGTGCCTATCTCTCGGGGTTGCCCCTCGAGTTGGGACGATACGCCAGCGACATCCTAGATAAGCAGATGAAGCCGCTAAGGAAGCGGCTGGTTGACGATCACCGGCTGCCGCTGACCGACGAACTCATCGATCGACTCAGGGACACGCTGACAATCTCCGCCTTTCCACAACCGATTGTCGGACAGGGCTGGAAGGCGAAAATCGTGCTATCCAAGGAAGAGCTGGAACGGCAGGCAAAGATCGTCGATCACCTGTTCAACAGCGGGAACGTTGCTACAGCAATCGGTCTGATGAGAGAATGGACCGTATCCTGGACGGTATGGAGTCTCAACGAACAAACCGAATGGTTGGACTTTCGCACAGCACGACGCAAGGCAGAGAACCTTCTCCAAGCTATTCGAGCTATTCGGAAGTTTCACGAATCTCCCGAGCTTAAAGCCGTTCTGAACCCAGACCAGAACAAGCTCGGTGAGCTCTGGCACAATCTTATCACACTTCGCAATGCGTACGCCCATCACGGGATAAGCAGGCAAGACATGCTGGATCCCAAAGAGAAGAAGAGGCGACACCGAATCGAGGAGGTGTGGAGCGAGCTTCGTTCTTTCCCCGATTGGTCTCTTACCTTGGAAGGCTCCGGCGGGCGAGTATTGGTGAGCCCCATCGGGTTGCGCTCCGGGGTGCTGTTCAGCGCGTTGGAGGTGTGTCGCGAAGCAGGCAACGGGGCTGAGCCTTCGGTCTGCGTTGTGATTTGCTCGCAGGATACGGAGACATCAATTGAGGATGTGGCAACTGAAGCGGGCTACACTGGACGGATCGAGCGACTCCGTATCGATCCTCACGGCAGCCGTAGTGACATCGCAGAAGCAGTGAAGATCGGGCGCAAGCATATCGTCGGCGCGGATGATGTTTTCGTGAACGTCACGGGCGGTACTACAGTGATGGGGCTCGCTGTGGAAGCACTTGCGGTCGAGGCGCGGCGTTTCGCCCGGCCAGTGTGTCGATTCGGGTTGATCGACCGAAGACCGCCTGCACAGCAGGATGCGGATCCATACCAGGTTGGTGAACCGTTCTGGCTTGACAGCGAGAAAGACGACGATGGCTGTGGAGATTGAAGCCGCATACAAGGCGGTCACGCCAATGTTCTGCGGTGGAGCGGATCCGCAGCGCTCAGAGTTACGATTGTCAAGCTTCAAGGGAGTGCTTCGATATTGGTGGCGGGCTTTGGCGTGGACAAAGTACAAAGGCGATCTGAACAAGATTCGCGAGCGCGAAAACAAGTTGTTCGGCAGTGCCGAAGACGGACAGTCTCTGGTGACTATGCGACTGGGAACGGTTGACCGCGACTTGGATGAGATACGGATAAGAAAGGGTAAAAAGCTCACGGTTAACAGCAGGGTCGGACATGGCGGGTCTAGTGGTGCCGGGGTCGGATTCGGTGTCTGGTATCTTGGGTACGGAGTCATGAATCACAAGGGCGAACTCTCGCGAGAGTGCTTTAGTGCACCTTTCGAGTTTCAGATTCAGATGCGCGTTCGTGTGAAACACATTGACCTGAACCTCCTCCAGGATGCTCTCATAGCGGTGGGCGTCTTCGGCGGCATGGGAGCGAAGAGCCGCAAAGGGTACGGGTCCCTGGTGCTTCGCTCGCTGATCGTGGACGGTGAAGAACGCTGGAATGCCCCACGATCCGCGAGCGAGCTCGAGAACCACATCAAGCGACTACACCAGGACAGCCGAAACGCAACACTACCGAAGTACGACAGGAACGCAATGCTACCGAAGTACACTGCGTTCTCTGCTGGGACGCGGCATTTACTAGTGTCGAGCAAGTCGAACCAGTCGCTTGAGCTACTCAATCTGATTGGCCGAGAACTTATCAGGTATCGAAGTTGGGGCCGTAACGGGAAAATTCTGGGAAATGTAGAATCCGAACGTAACTTCCAGGATGATCACGATCTGATGAAAGATGTGAAGTCCAACGAACCTCCGAACAAGCACCCCCGTCGCGTCGCATTCGGATTGCCGCACAACTATGGCAAAAAACAGATCGGTCCCGCCGAACCAAGTCTCAATCGGCGGGCGAGCCCGCTGTTCATCCACATTCACGAGTGCGGCGACAAACCCGTCGCTGTCCTGTCGTTTATTCCCGCACGGTTCCTGCCGGAGGGGAAATCCGATATCAGGGTTGGCGGAAAAGATGTGAGACAAGCACTGGAAAGCGAGCTGTACCAACCCATCTGCGAGTTTCTCGATCGGTTGCTTGACCCTGAAAAACGCGAAGAGAAGAACATTGAACGTGTGGGCGAGGTGAAGCCGTGACGACCCGCGTTGATATCTCCATCGGTCCCGTCCAAGATTTTGTCGCTCAGTCGCGCCGTACCCGCGACTTGTGGGGAAGCTCCTATCTGCTGTCGGTCCTCTCAGCGTACGCAATGCGCGGTGCTGAACAGCACGGAGGCAGGATTATCTCGCCGATCGTGAAGAGTGATCCGCTGTATTTGTGGATCAGAAACAAGGAAGGAAAAACACCGGAGATTGGATCTCTCCCCAACCACTTCGTTATTGAGACGAACGAATCGGCCGACGTGGTTGCGCGCGCCGCGACTTGCTCGCTTAAGGAAGCATGGCGGCAAGTATGTGATGCGATATGGAGGCGGTTCATGAAGGAAATCGCCTCAGACGGTCACAACACCGAAGAGATCTGGAAGCGGCAGACGCAGAACTTCTGGGAAGTCTTGTGGACAGCTGGAACCGGTCCAGACGACGGTAGCCTCCTTGCTCGCCGCAAGCACTGGCGGAGCTACTACCCGCTGGAGGAGCCCGGCGACAAGTGCACGGTGATGCACGACTTGCAGGAACTCTCTGGATTCGTACGCGCTAGGGGCCGGGGTCAGAGGAAACGTCAGGATGAGTTCTGGGAGCAGATACGGAATGATCCCTGCGTGGGACTGCTGAACCTGCGCGAGGACGAACGGCTGTGTGCCATTGCATTCGTCAAGCGTCTCTTCCCTTTGGTTACCGAAGCTTTGGGATGGAAGGTCGACGCCACCCAGTGGCCGTCAACCGTGTACCTCGGAGCGTGGCCATGGATGAAACAGGCGTACACTACGGCATCTCAAGAAGCCGAACGGTACGCCAAAGAAGTCGAAGAGGTTGCGAAGGAGGTGCCCGGGACTGTGCTGTCGCGGCCGCCTATAGGCGATATCGGGAGCAAAGCGGACATCTTGGCCCGACTCGACGCAAACTGGTTTCATCTGAACTTCGTACGTGACGACCGGCGGTGTCTTCTTCCCACCGAAGACACCGAAAACCCGGAACGCCGCGAACATCTAGTTCGACTTCTGAAAGAGGTATACGAGGCTACCGACAGCTCGGGCCGTCCGTTGGGGAAGCCGTCCTCTTTCTACGCACTGCTGAAAGCCGACGGCGATCGTCTTGGCAAGCTGGTGAGAGAAATCGGGCCGAAGCCAGTCGGGAAGGCACTGGCCAGGTTCACTCGCGAGGTTCCGGAAGTCGTGAGGCAACATGACGGTGTGACGGTCTACGCGGGTGGGGACGATGTGCTGGCGTTGCTGCCCGTTCCTAGAGCACTGTTGTGCGCGGAGACACTCTCGGACCGCTACCGATCCACGTTCGATGGTGATACCGGTGCCATCCCGACCCTCTCTGCGGCTGTTGTGTTCGCTCATATCCGCTTGCCGTTACGTTCCGTGCTGTCGGAAGCGGGCCGACTGTTGGACGATGTCGCGAAGGACGACAACGGCCGCGATTCGTTGGCGGTCGGAGCCCTCAAACCCGGCGGAATGCATTGTCAGTGGGTCACCACATGGAAGCGACACCGCTCGGAGCGTGATTCCTCCGCCGTGCAGTCACTTAACAGACTGGTGGATAAGCTCTCCAAGAACGGTGACGACCCTGGCTTCTCGTCCTCTCTTGTCTATCGAATCCGTGAAACACTTTCCTTGCTGTGCGGTCAGCATCAATGGGAACCAGGCATACACGCGGACCCGCCGGAAGATCTCGACGTCAGAGCGTTTCTTCGAGCCGAAATCCTCCGTAGCCTCACCCTCTGCTCGACAGACGGAACGGAAGGGCGAACTGTGGAAGAGCAAGCTGTGGAGTGGGCCGAACTCGTGGAAGGAATCCTGTCGCGTGCACGAGCAGACGAGAACACAACATCCACAACGGTGGGCCTTGATGCGCTGCTGCTGGCCCATTTTCTGGCCGATCCCGATGGAAAGGAGGCGGAGTGATGATCGTTGCCGTCCAGCTCGAGCCGGTGGACACGCTCTTTTTGCGGGACGGCACGCCGTTCGCGGCGGGGAGTGCTCCCCAAGAGGATGTCGGGAGCCTGTTCCCGCCGTATCCCCCCACGATGGTCGGGGCACTTCGTGCGGCACTGGCGCGATGCAACGGATGGAACAACGGTAAACGGTGGCCCAAGCGGCTTAACACCGTTCTCGGTGACGGCCCGCACGATCTCGGTGCATTGAAGTTCGACGGCCCGATCGTCCTGCAAGACGGCGAACCGCTTTTCCCGGTTCCCCGCCACGTGCTGGGTGCAGAGTACGACGGCGAGTGGCGTCCGATTGCCTGCCTTCGTCCTGGATCTGATGTTATGTGCGACCTGGGTGCTACCGTTCGCCTTCCTGAACTCCCCCGCGATTCGGGCAGCGATGTGAAGCTCAAGTCCGCTCCGGATCGATGGCTCACTAAAACCGGTTTGGAGACGGTACTGCACGGGAAACTCCCCGGCGACAATGAGATCGTACCAAGCCGAAAACTGTGGAGACTGGAACAACGCGTCGGGCTCGAAATCGACAAGAACACCCACACAGCCCGCGAAGGTCGGCTGTACAGCACCCGTCATGTCCGGACGATGCGCGGCGTGTCGCTGGGTATGCGGATCGACGGCGTGCCCGAAAACGACAGGACCGAAAACGACTGGACTTTGCCTCACGGCTGCCTCGGCCCGCTGGGAGGCGAAAGCCGCGTTGTCGAGTACCGCAGCTGGGACGCTGCAAAATTGGAGATCGACGCGCCCTTAGGCGAGATCGACACTGCTGAGCGGGTGGCGATTGTAGCCCTCACACCGCTCGATCTCGACAAGGCCGTCGTTCATGGCCGGATACCGCTGGAAAACGCTGGCGGCCTCCAGGTTGTGAGTGCCTGTTTGGATCGTCCGCGTCGCGTCGGCGGATGGGACTCACTCGCCCGTCGGCCGCTGTCGCTGCGATCTCTACTGCCCGCTGGGAGCGTGCTCTTCTGCGAGGCAGACAATTCTCGGCACCTAGCGCGAACAGCCAAGACGGGCGGCGGCCTACTGAAGATAGGACTACGAACAGAATGGGGATTCGGCCTCACGGCGGTCGGAGCGTGGTCCAACGAATAAAAAGATGAGCTGATGAAAAATAAGAAGGTGAACCAATGAAGAAGAAGAT
>JAPPJC010000002.1:0-31608 GCA_028820455.1 Acidimicrobiaceae bacterium | reverse complement strand
AACCCGATGAAGGACAAGAAGGTGAACCAATGAAGAAGAAGATAACCCGATGAAGGACAAGAAGGTGAACCAATGAAGAAGAAGATAACCCGATGAAGACGTTGATGCTGGGACTTTTAGCCGAAAGCTCAATCCACGCGGGAGTGGGACGCAGTCTGGGGGTGGTGGATCTTCCAATGGCTCGGGAGTCGGCCACGGACTACCCGGTGGTGGTAGGGTCGAGCCTGAAGGGCGCGCTGCGCGACAAATTCGAAACCGGTCAACGAATGAAAGGCATGAACGCGGAGGAAGCCCGCGAGTCTGCGGCCGTCCCGTTCGGGAAGTCGGACAGTGCAGGCGGACTTATGATCTCGGATGCTCGGCTTCTTTTGCTTCCCGTGCGCAGCCTGACCGCATCGTATCGATGGGCGACATGCCCGCATCTGATTGAACGCTTCCGCAGGGATCTTGCACGGGCCGGAACAGAGCCGCGACCCTTGATACCCGAAGTGGAGCATGGCACGGTTCTCGTCTCGGAGCAGGGCTCGATTACAGCCGCTGAAATATCGAATTGCGGTTCGATGTTCCTTGAAGAGAGACAGTTCCAAATTCACAGCGTGTCGTTGAAAGATCTCGTCGATGCCATTGAGCCGCTGATCTTGCACGGAGACACCCGAAATCGGGTGTCTTCACGTCTCGCGGTTCTTCACGACGACGACTTCTCCTGGTTCGCCCGCTACGGTCTCTCCATTCAGGCCCGTAACGTCCTGGAGGACGGAACCAAGCGGAACAAGAACCTGTGGTACGAAGAAACCCTGCCGCCGGATACCGTGATGTACGCGCTCGTGGTCGCACGAGATGACAACGCGCTCGGCGTACTCTGCGAACTGTTCACGGAAACCGACCCCTACATGCAAACAGGGGGCAACGAGACCGTGGGTCAAGGCTGGTTCGCCATAACAGTTCTCGGCAACGAACAGGGAGAATCGTGAACCTCGCCCAGCGTCGGGCGAAAAATGCCCTTGAGCGCACCAAGAAACTGAATCGCAAGCAAGACAAAGAGTTCAAAAAGAACTATCTTTCCTACGTGGACCGGCTCGGCCCGGCCATTGTCATGAACGGCCTCGGGCAGGCACTCGCAACCGAACGCGCCGCCGCGGGACCTCAACCGGAAAACAGTCAGCAACGGGCGCATCATGAACTCTACAGGAGCCTCAAGCAGTGGCTCTGCGGTGAGGGAGCCGTGTACGAGTCCTCCGAAGATCTGCTGGAAGCCATCATCGACAACAACGAGATACTATACCTCCGCGCGCAAGCCGAAGCGTTGGCGTGGCTCGAATGGCACAAAAAGTTCACTCGGGCCTATTTCCCGACAGACAACGCGGACAACGAAGTGACGCAATGAAAAAGCGACAAACCAGAACCAGAACCGCCGACAGAAAACGAAGTGACGCAACAAATAAGCAGCCGCTTTACAAGGGTGCTGAGAAGGCGAAGTGTGACCAGCGACTGGGGCATGCCGGGCTATGGTTCGACAAATACTGCAACCGCTGGTCCAATGGCCGAAACGGATGGAAGCTCTCAACAGACAGCGACGGCAGCAATCTGAAGCTTGAATGGGTTCGCACGGTCGCGAACGGAATGCCGGTGGGTGCCAAGAAGCAGATCGAGGAGTATACGCACCGGGTGGCGCGGCTGGTGCGGGGATGTGCGGGCCGGTTCGCTGTGTTCGAGACCGAGTCGCGTTTCGTCACCGGTATCGGTCTCAGCCATCCCGTCGGGAACGGCTTCGCCTGGCATCCGACTCTGGGCACCCCTTACCTGCCGGGGACTTCCGTCAAAGGGCTTGTTCGGGCATGGGTGAAGACGGACACGGAACCGCGACCGGATCAAAAGACCGTAGAACGCGTGTTCGGTGCCGACAATGCGTCGGGATCAATACGCCATGTTGGAACAGTGTGCTTTTTGGACGCGACTCCCATAACTCCGGTGAAACTCGACGCGGATGTTATAACACCCCATTACGCCAGCTGGACCCTAGAACAGCCACCTGGCGACTGGTCTTCGCCAACACCCATCCCGTTTTTGACCGTTGCAGCGAAGACCTGCTTCCTCTTCGGTGTGATCTCACGCTTCAACCCCGCCACAGACGATCCTGGTGTGGGTGAGCACTTCGACACCACCACAGACGATCTGGAATTGGTTTTCGGTTGGTTGGAGTCGGCGTTGGAATGGTCGGGAGCGGGCGCGAAAACAGCGGTCGGATACGGTCGGTTCCGCTGGGATGCGAAGAAAACGCGCGATTTAGAGAAACAGCTGGAAGATGAGGAACGCAGGCACCGCGAGGAGCTGGAGCGGAGAGAAGCCATGAAAAGCCCCGAAGGTCGCTGGCGGTTCGAGCTAAAGGATTTGTCGGAAACGCAACTGCTGGACAAGGTTCGCATCCACCTGGAGAAAGACCGCATCGAAGATCCAGAAGAACGCCGGGCCTTCGTCGAGGCCGTGTGGGACACCGGTTTCCCGGAGTTCTGGCGAAAGGGCAGGCCCAAAACGCAAACCAACGTCGGAAAGAAAAAGCTCAAACAACGAGCACAGCTGATACAGAAAGAACTAGGCCACCTCCAACCATAACAGAGGATCTAGCCTAGACTCGCTCGCCCTTCCCTGAACGAGATACAGAAGGAACGAGTTCAGCCTCAGTCATAACGGGGGATCTAGGCTGCCCATCGGGTTCCGATATCGGAATAACGAGCTGTTCAGGTCGTGAAATCACAGCCGGATGCTCCCGCCTGGAGTGGATTGCTGGAGTGGATTGGGCGACGGGCCTGTTCGAGCGTTGCCGCCTGCTTCACCGACTGCAGTGTCCGCTCTTCACCAAACCATAGGTTAAAATATCTGGTTAAACTGATTTCAGATAACAGCTGTTTTTGTCGGTGATGGCCACTCGTGTGGGATAGGTTAAAATATCTGGTTAAACTGATTTCAGACATCTAACATCCATTAAGAAGTGCGATATGGCAAATGAGACGGCCCGTGCACGCATAGAACGGTTCTTGCACGATTATCCGGGCGGTCCGCTGCTTGTAGCTGTGGGGTATGCAACCCTGGCGGGCATCGCCTGGCTCAACCGAATCGCATCCGACCGCCCTGTAAAACTGTTAATCGGCAACACGCAACCCACCCAAGTGGTGGAAGAATTTTTCCAGTCCAGATGCTCAGCAAGCAGAACATTTCATCCACCGCGACGACACCGAGGTGCGCAACTGGTACCACACCTACAAGTCCCAAAGCGGGGGCCGTCGAAAGCGCACTTAAAGCCTGGATTATCCGTCCGACAGCAAACAACCCATTGGCTCTGGTCGGATCGACAACCTCAACTAGTCAGAGGCTTGACAGGAACGTCGAGATTATGGTGGAAGCCACTGGCAGTGATCTACACTCTACAATCAAAACGGCTGAAGATTGCTGGAAGAAAGCGTGGGACTGCTCAGAACATCTTCTCGAATACCTGTCGCAGAGACCATCACCACTCCAATCATCAACCAACCCAGAATCGCGCGGCTCTACCAATAGCATTATTACGACCACCAAACAGAAATCCACCAAAAAAAGCCCCCGGTCGCTTCCCCTAACCATCCCAGTGACACAAGATCTCGTGAAAACGGCGAAACCCCAACCTACCTACCGCCAGTCGCTTCCCCTGGCCATGCCAACGATACAAGACTAGGTATGACAACCCAACGAAATAGCGAGCAGACTAACAAAGAGGAACGCCGCAAAGACGGTGGTTTTCGGATTCCTTTTTTGATTCTTATTCTGCTCGGACTTTTCTTGATCGGATCTTTTATATCAGCCTGCAACCCGTCAGAGGACACACAATCCTCCGACTCTGGAGCCGCTGCTGAGGCGGACAGGGTGACTGCTTTCGCTGTTTTGGATGTGGTGGTTGGGTTGGCTTCGGAGTTTGCGGCCGTAGACGGTGCTGTTCATTATAGGGCCGGACCTGATAGGCTGAACAGTGCTCAGCCAGTAACAGCCAGTGGAGTCGCTGTGAGGATCGTCTCCGGGGAATCCCTGTCGAGTTCCGAGGCTTCTGTAGTAGCCCAACGCGGCGACACGCCAAGCTCAACAACCTGGGCTGCGGCTGTCTGGTCAGGCAACAGCTGCTCGGTTGCTGTCTTAGTGCCGGGTTTAGGAGCACTGACCGCGTATGGTGGACCACCCGGTGGGGAATGCTCAGCAGAAACCGTTCGTAACGACTGGGACGGACGCGCACGTTCACAACCAAGTTCATATCACTGGACAGATAGAGCAGATAAACAACCACTGGACAATGTCGAACAAGACGAACTAGCCCAACGAGTTATCAAAACCGCGGTCGAAATGGCATTACAACTATCTGACAACGCGCAAGACCTCACCCTGGCAAACCACCAAGCGTTCGCTGAGCTAGTACCTCTTGAACTACCCGACTCGGATATAAAAGTCAGCGTTACCAGTGTAAGCACCGACGACGCTTCACGCTGGCCCCGAGAATTGAGCATCTACAAACCCGGCGGTAGAGGTAGCTATGTCGATGTTTCACGGTTCCCGAACTGGGGTGCCGCAGTCTGGTCGCCACTCGGATGCCGCTTCGCGGTGATAACACCCGAAGCCGAAGTATGGACAGCACAAACCTACAGTGGTGCTGGCTCGCACTGGACACACTGCTACGCAGGCAGAGCCACCCAAAACTACGAACTACCCCGCAACGACCCACAACGCCTCACATGGCAACAAACCAACCCCTAGCCCACCAACCAGCGAACTCCACCCGGATCTTTGAAAACAGCAGCCACTGGACTGCGACAAGTAGTGTTAATCCTAAACAACAGTGTTGAGCACGAAACAGTCTCAGTTGTTGACAGTACCTACTGCGACAAGCAACGTGAACACTAAACAGCGGCGTTGAGCAGCACTTGCAGGTCGGCCTGCCAGAAGCCTGTCGTGTGGGTGGGTGTGAACCCCATCTCGGTGTTGATGTTACGCATGGAAGCGTTGCTAGCGGCGTTGCCGGTATGTAGCATCGTCACCTCGGGTTCAGTTTCACGCAGATGTCGCCACATCGCAGCTTTCATCCAACGCGCGATCCCTCGTCGCCGATAGGCGGGAAGCACCACAGTATTCCACTGCCAAGAACAAGCAGGCCGATGCCGGTTGACGAACACCTCGGTAGCACCCACTGCAGCACCGTCACCGGTAACAGCGAGAATGCCTTGATATTCAAGTCCACAAGCAGCACGCTCCTCGATTTCGGCTCGCAACATAGCCGCATCCACAATTGTGTCGGCTACCTCTAGAGTGTCGATAGGAGCGTCGTTGATGGCATTACCAGTCTGCACCAAAACATCGATCAGCTCCTCGGGACAGTGGCGAGCCCAACGAACAAGATGTATGTCCACACAAGTTGAACCTATGCCAAGCCATTGTTGCATAAGGCACGGATCAACGGCAGTCATATCGAGGCTTGCCTCTTGCTCTCTGTAGCGCAGCTCAGCACCGAGGCCCGACCAAAAAATGTGACGTTCAAGACTGTAGTCACCCCAACCTATAACCGAAGTACGACCATCCGCTCGGGCTATGCGCAACAACTCGGTCAAAACTGCAATTGTGGCCGCATCATCAGCGGGCGTGACTTCCACGGTAGCAAGCTTAGCATTGGCAGTGTCAAAAGTAAGCTCCAGATGCCCAACGGCAAGAGCCCGAGCGCAACCATCAAAAGCCACAACCCTGTGATGATGCGCAAAATCAATAACAGGATTATCGAACATAGCCCGCAACTCCGCTGCAGGAGTAACCGGCAACCCCGGATCACGCTCACGATCCAACCTCTGCTGAAGCGCAAGAGCTGCAACGAATTCGGCTTCACCAAGGCTTCGGGAAGGAACAATTCGCACTTTCTTTGCGAGCGAAGCTCGGCTAGATGTTTAGTGCTGAAGAAAAATAAAATCGCATGAACTAACCACAAAAAGACAGCTACACAACCAGTCTCAGGCTCGAAGTTTGCCACCAGTCCGGCGGGCAACACCATCGATGCAAGCTTGGCGTGCCTCTGCTACTTCGGCATCCGTGAGAGTATGATCCAAAGCTTGGAAACGAAGCCTGTAAGTGAGACTGCGTGATCGTTCCTCTATCCCAGCCCCACGGTAAACATCAAACAATTGCAAGTCAGTGAGCAAAAAACTTGCAGCTTCCAATAGAGCACGCTCCACCTGGGCTGCGTTCACAGTATCAGGCACCACAAACGCCAAATCCACGTCGCTGGGAGGATATTTGCTGACAGGACGGTACAGAGAACGAGTCCGTTTGGGGTCTAACACTTGTATTAAATCGAGTTCCAGCCAAGCCATTCGGCCTTCCACACCGCAAGCTTCCAAGACTGCAGGATCTGCCTCACCCACCACACCAACCACACGGTCGTTGAGTACAACCTCTGCACAACGCGTGGGATGCAAACCCCCTAGCCTCTGCCGCACAGTAGCATCGTCTCCGTTGGATTGATCCGACCTGATCGCCTGTATCTGTTGGAGTTCGCAATTCAAAGAAGAAACCGAGAGTTCCGCAGCACATAAATCGAAGGCTTCAACGAGCAGATCCAGCACCGCCACTGCTGCTGGTGCCTCCTCCCCCGCCAAGGTCACAGCCAGATACTCCCTTTCATCCGGTAGCAACTGTCCTTCCAAGGGCGGCAAGTAAACATGTCCGATCTCAAAAAAACGCACATCGCCGTTGAAATGCCGCTGATTGTATGCCACAGCTTTTAGATGTCCCAGCAACAATGAAGTCCGCAGAAAAGGCTCTTCAGCATCAACGGGATTGGTGACACTTATAGCATCACCATGCTGCCTCAGCAGTTTAAACATTTCGACACTCACAAAAGGCATGGGCTGAATCTCATCGCAGCCTGCCCCTGCAAGCACATCCCGCACCAAACGGCGGTCTTTCTGATATGGCGACAATCCCCCCGCTTTGCTGCTGACAACAACGGTACGACCAATGTTCTCATAACCATGCAGTCGTGCTACTTCCTCTGAAATGTCGGTTTCGGTGGTTACATCCCACCTCCAAGTGGGAATTGCCACCCGTAGATCACCCGACCCCTTGTAATCCAATGCGTTGCCATCACCTGTAACAGTCCCACCCTCATTTTCTGAAACCCCAAACCCTATAGAACGCAAATGCTTAGACATGTCAGATGCTTCAAGCTCAGTACCGAGCAGCCCATTGATCCGACTTGGGCGTACACGCACCGGTGTGCGGTCGGGCAGATCACCCCAAGCTTCAACAGTTCCCGCAGCCAAAGTAACACCAGACTCCGCAGCCAGCTGAGCGAAACGGTTGAAACAACGGTCGACATTCTCGCCCCAATCAGTGCCACGACGGAACCTGGTAGCAGCCTCACTGCTCAGATTCAACCGTTTCACAGTGCGTGAAATCGAAGGCGGATCCCACCAGGCCATCTCCAACAACACATCAGTAGTGCTGGAACTTATCTCCGTGGAAGCCCCTCCCATCACACCGGCGATACTCAAAATGCGATCCCGAGAGTCGGTTATCACCCCATCCCCCTCAGCTAGCACCCGCTCAGCCCCGTCCAAAGTCACCAGCCGTTCACCCGCGGCAGCACGCCTAATCTGCAGTCGTCCATCAGGAATACAAGCCAAATCGAAAGCATGACTGGGCTGCCCCGACTCCAGCATCACATAGTTGGAAATGTCAACGATATTGTTGATAGGCCGCATCCCCAATGCGGTCAGCCTATCGGCCAGCCAGCTCGGCGACTCCCCAACTGTTACATTACGCAACAATCGGACACTGAAACGTCCACACAAAGTAGGGTCTGATATCTTCACCGAAGCAACATCGGCAGCACTCTCGGCTGTCGCTTCAGGTGACCACACAGGCGGCTCAAAAGCTAAATCAAACTTGGCAGCAAGGTCTCGCGCCACACCCATCACACACATAGCGTCCGGCCGGTTAGGGTTGACCTCCAAGTCCCAAAGCACATCGGGTTTCACCCCCAACGCCTGTTCCAGCGACATGCCCAGCTCTGCTTCGCCGATGATTTTCCGGTCGAGGATCATTATTCCATCGGCGTCGCTACCCAGCCCAAGCTCAGCTTCCGAGCAGCACATACCGTTTGATACTTGCCCCCGCAGCTGTGCTCTTCTGACTTGCATGCCATTCGGCATGACCGTACCAACACGGGCCAACGGGATCAGATCACCAACCGCCATGTTGAAAGCACCACAGCAAACCTGCAATACATCGCCGCCAGAACCATCTTCCACATCCACAAGTTGCATCTTGTCGGCGTTCGGATGAGGACGCAGGGCGACCACCCGACCGAGCACCACGCCATCAGGTATAACCCCAACAAGTGAAACCTCTTCAACGTTCAAACCCAAACCGCTCAGCACGTCGCCAAGCATCGCATGGTCGTCTCCAATGTCAGGCACAAACTCCCGCAACCACGACAACAGCACCTTCACAACAGTACCTCCCTCACGGGATGCTGAAACTGCCGCAGAAAACGCACATCGCTGTTGGCCAGCTCGCGGATGTCTTCAAGCTGGTAGCGTATCGCCACCAACCGGTCAATCCCGAAACCAAAAGCGAACCCTTGCCACACTTCAGGGTCTACCTCACAATTGCGCAGCACATCGGGATGAACCATCCCGCAGCCACCTAGCTCCAACCAAGACCCATCAGGACGTGAAACATCAAACTCTGCGGAAGGCTCGGTGAACGGAAAATGCGAAGGCCGTAACCGACAGTCAACCTCTCTGCCGAAAAATGCTTTCACAAACTCATCGACAGTGCCTGCCAAATCCGCCATCGTAATATCATGATCCACTACCAAACCTTCAATCTGGTTGAAAGTAGGCAGATGCGTAGCATCAGCGGTGTCTCTACGGAAAGCGCGGCCCGGTGCCACAATATAAATCGGCGGCTCACAAGCTTCCATCGTGCGGATCTGCACAGGCGAATTATGAGAACGCAGCATCACTTCTTCAGGTTCACCCAAATCCACAAACAGGGTATCGAAACTACCCCTAGCGGGATGCCACTCCGGGATGTTGAGGGCCTCATAGTTATACCAGGCAGACTCCACCTCCGGGCCTTCCGCCACCGTGAACCCCATGCCCACAAAAATGTCTTCAAGATGATCGCGGGCTTGGGTGATGAGATGCAAACTCCCGCGCCGCTGCCGCTGCGAAATCAATCGCTCCGTAAGGTCAAGCCGGTCGGTTTCGTAACTTTGGACACGCAATTCGGCTTTCACCCGACTGCGTGCCTCATCCACAGCTTGCTGCAGTCGATCGCGGGCTTCATTAACCCGACGACCAGCCTGCTTGCGGATGTCCGACGGCAGATTGCCGAGCTGTCGTCTAGCAAGCACCAGCAAAGACTTGCGACCCAGTAACTCACTCTCAGCAGCATCGATACGATCTGGATCAGAAACCTTGGCAAGATACTTCCGGGTTTCAGTAACAGCTTCAACAAACGCTGAAACATCAGCTACAGCCCGCTCAGTGTGAGCATCCATTCAATCAGCTAAGTAGAAGAGTCTGAAATACCAGTACCGGCTGCCGCAACAGCTTCGGGATGAGCAGGAACGTCACTGGTGTGGACTTCGGAGTCTGCTTCACTGGCCGTAGCCGCATTCATGATCCGAGTAAAAGCAGCAGGGTCGCTTACGGCTATATCCGCCAGAATCTTGCGGTCTATTTCAATACCAGAAGACCTCATATCATGCATAAAACGACTATAAGTGGTGCCATTCTCACGGCAAGCCGCATTAATGCGTTGTATCCACAGCTTGCGGAATTGCCTTTTGCGGGCTCGGCGGTCACGGAAAGCGTAATTACCGGAATGCATCACCTGCTCATTGGCTGCCCTCCAAGACCTTGACTTGTTGCCATAGTAGCCTTTAGCCAATTTAAGTACCGCACGACGGCTTTTTTTTGACTGGACAGAATATCTTACTCTTGCCATAATGCCTTCTCCTCAAACACGGCTTCTCCTCAAACCGTGGTCATAAACCTAAATCACGCAATACCTTAACGTCAGCTGATGATACGTCAGTACTAGGCTTGAGTCTGCGTTTACGACTAGAGGTTTTCTTTTCAAGAATATGGTTCCTGTTGGCCCTGCGTCTGCGCAACTTACCAGTACCCGTGCGGCGGAAACGTTTAGCAGCACCACGGTGTGATTTCATTTTCGGCATTACATCGGTCTTTCTCAGTAAGTTATCAATCCTGGTAAGTTCTCGGTGAACCTAATAAGTTCTCAACAAGGATACCGCTATTCGGTGCAACAAAACCGCCGCAACAGACAAAAGTCTAAGCTTCGGCTGCAGGCTTTTTCGACTTAGGCCGTTTACCTTTCGGATAGGGTGCTAGTACCATCACCAGGTTACGGCCATCACGGCGTGGATGAAACTCAACCCTACCTGCATGTTCTGTTTCGACTTCTATTTTTTGCAGGATATCTTCACCTAATTTCGGATACTGCATCTCTCGACCACGGAACATAACCGTGACTTTAACCTTATGACCTTCTTCTAAAAACTTGATTACTCTACGGGTTTTAGTGTCAAAATCTTCCTTGCCGATTTTGGGTCGGTACTTCATCTCTTTAACGGAGACAACTGAGGACTTCTTGCGTGACTCTTTAGCCCGCTGTGCCGCATCGTACTTGAACTTACCGTAATCCATAATCCGACACACAGGCGGATTCGACTGATCGGCTACCTCTACAAGATCAAGCCCCAGGTTGTAGGCACGTTCCAAAGCCTCTGCGATCGACGTGATACCAATTTGTTGGCCGTTTTGAGCGACGAGCCTTACTCTCTGAGCGCGGATTTGGCTGTTGACTCGTGGCTCGTCGTTTGTCCGGGCTATTGCTTTTCTCTCTTCGTGATCACGTAATCTCCGTGGCAAAACTAAACCGCCGATACAAACCGCACGGCTTTTCTTGGGTGGATAATATCAATTATATAAACTACTCTATCTTGATTGAAAAGAATTGGCCTATTCGGATGATATTTAAGTTCACAGGAATATTCTCTAGCCCCATACTACCCTCAATTTATATAAATAATTTATAGCAAATAGTCATAGCATGCAATCTGTATCCACATTCCGTATCGAACTCTGCACCCACGATATTGCTGTATCACCTATGAACAACTTATTCTGTAGATGTACAGGCAATCCACTCTGTGTAAGCGATTTACATCTGGCATATGTGTAAGCAATTTATATGTCAGCGATTTACAATTGTACTAAATCAATATGAAGCACTAAACGTTATAAGAGTTTAAATGGAGACACACGAAACATGAGCACTCTGTGGACACCTGACGGCGAGATACAAGTAGGGAAACAGCCACAAGCAGCTAACAGCAAATCCGAACCTGGAACCAAACCAAGCGATGCCAACACAGCCGAAGCCGTTCTAAGTGATCCCCTTAGTGAAGCACAAGCAATCAATCTTGATGACCTGACACCTGAAGAACGTGAACGCGCTGAGGAGGCTATCAGCGAGTTGGCTAAAACTCGAGAGAAATTACTTGAAATACCTGCTGCAACAGTTGTAGCCAATCATGCTATGGGCTTATACGAGTTAGCCGCTTTACATTTGGCCAACCAGCCGCCTAATTTTCCTGAGTCCTCTTTAGCCATCGACGCACTAGGGACCCTGCTACAAGGAATGGCCGGCAGGCTCGGTGAACCAGAACCAATCCTGCAAGAAGGACTAGAACAGATAAGGATGTCTTTTGTGAAATTAAAAAGAACAGCCGACGCAAACACCGATAGCGATAGCCAGAGTTAGAGCTACTCACCTAGTCCACTTTTTCGCACTTGCACTTAATCAACACTCGTTCAGTGAAGGATCATCCATGCTAAAACTTGCTTTACCCAAGGGTTCTCTTGAGGAGGCGACTATGAAATTGTTTGCTGACGCCAATTTAACAGTACGTCGACTCACAGCAAGGTCTTACAACGCAACTATAAACGACAAGCGTATAAGCGAGGTATGCATTCTAAGGCCTCAAGAGATACCCTCATATGTAGCCGACGGGTTGTTCGACATGGGTATAACCGGTCGAGACTGGATACTCGAAACGAACAAGCAAGTAGAATCTCTGGGTGAACTTCCCTATTCAAAGTCGACCAGCCAGCCGATCAGACTAGTCCTAGCGGTAGCCGATAACTCACACATACGAACAAAAGAAGAGTTGCAAGACGGAGTGCGTATATCCACTGAATACGTCGAACTAGCTCGTCGCTACTGTGATTCACTGGGTATCACCGCCAAAATTGATTTCAGTTATGGTGCCACCGAAGCCAAAGTGCCCGACATTGCCGATGCCATAGTAGACGTAACCGAAACCGGTAGATCGATCGCAGCAGCAAATCTGCGTATCGTCGACACGATCATCACCTCATATACCGAGTTGATCGCCAACCCGGGATCTGCTGCCGATAGCCATAAAAAACAGGCTATGCAACAAATTCACACACTCTTGTCGGGTGTGCTGACAGCCAGAGAAAAATTACTCGTAAAAGTTAATGTACCCAACTCGGCACTGGACTCAGTGATCGACATCATGCCCTGCATGAAATCTCCCACAGTAAGCAAACTGTTCAAAGAAGCAGGATACGCGGTAGAAGCAGTAGTGCCTCGCGAGCAGATCAACGTGCTGATACCTGAGCTTCACGACCTTGGTGCCACAGATATACTAGCCATTCCAATATCAATGGCAGTTCCCTAAACAATTGAGTCCTGCAAATCCAACAGCAGAGCTTGCAAAGCCAATTCCTCGTTTGCATTACGCTCCAAAACATTCGACATATCTCGCAGCCTAGTGGTGGCTTCGCTAACAGCGAATACCGTCTGATAATCCTGGTTTTCGCTAATTCTCTGCTGATAGTATCTAGCAAGTGTTGCCAAGCCAAAACGCAGTTCATCTGTGCGATGTTGACGTTTCTCCCGTTTGTGTCGGCTTTCAACTTCGCTGCGAGTGTACACACCGCTCAACTTCTCATGCTCACTGATCTTTGCCAATTCGTTCTTGTGTTGAACGTCAATCGACTTAGCAGCAGCAGAAATCAAAGACATCAGCTGTTCAACAATCTGAGCTACTGTTGCTCCTGTACCGTCTAATCTATCGGGAATAGACAACCAGGTTTCATATCTCGACTCCAAGAGTTCGTCGGTAGCCAACATACGGGCTCGTTCCAAGTTTCCACCAGAGGCGGAAGCTATCAGAGAAGCACTTTCCGAATCGGCTAACCCCTCAGCAACCAACAGCTCCGATACCAGCGAGTCGGTTAACGCCACAAAATCCACCCGGCAACAACGAGAGGCTATGGTCATGTGTTCCGGTGGCAACATCTCCGACAGTAAAACCCATACGGTTGACTCTGTGGGCTCTTCTATAGGTTTCAGAAGACAAGCAGCGGCAGCAGCGGTGGCTGTATGAAACCTATCCACGATTATCACTTTGCGATCTACCTCGATGGGTGTCCGGTTCATCTCAGCAATCAACGTAGTTGCCTCACCTTCACGTCTCAACTGATTGCCATCAGGCTCAAAAACAAACACGTCGGGATGTTGCTCTTGCAGTGCCAGTCTACGATGACGGCGGCTTCTACTGTTGCTGTCTGGTTTGTGTTCAGCCTCAGTATCCGCTGCCACAAGTAGTTCACCAGCAAAGACTGTGGCAGCCTTACGCTTACCCGATCCACGAGGACCAACCAGCAGATAAGCGTGAACAGGATCAGAAACCGCAGTCGATAACCGGCGAACCGCGGCAATTTGGCCTGGCACAACCGACCACACATCAAAAGCAGCGTCAGCTACTGTTGTGTTGTCACCAGTTTTAGCTGTAATGTCATCTGTTTCTTCTGCGGTGTTGGAAGCACCTGCATCAAAGAGTTCGCTCACAAAAAAACTTTCTCGCAACTGCTTCGATTTGTATGGCTACCTCATCAATATTTCCTGAAGCATCCACCACCACCCAACTATCCGGACTTTCAGCCGCTAATTGTATATAGCCGTTTCGTATTCGACTTACAAAAGAAGTTTTTGTGGTTGCATCCTCGATACGATCTAGTTTCTGTTGCAAACGGTTGCTGGCCTGTGCAGGGTCAAGGTCGAGTAGTATTGTCAGATCCGGCTCAAGACCACTGGTAGCGAATTGTAGGATCGACTTCAAAAATACCAGGTCAATGCCACGACCGTAACCTTGATAAACCAATGTGGAAGCAGTATAACGATCAGTTACCACATCACGTCCAGCCTGCAGGGCAGGGTGGACTATCTCAGTCAAATGCTGAGCCTTATCAGCAACAACCAGCAGAGCTTCCGTTTTATCATCAAGCTCAGAATAAGTTGGGCTGAGCAGTAGGTCACGTATGACAGACCCGATCTCGGTGGCTCCAAACTGAAAAGTCAGCTCAGCACCTAGAGACCCTGCCAAACGACATGCTTGTGTGGACTTTCCCGACCCATCTATACCTTCCAGGGCAATCAATTTCCCGGTCACGTCAACACCACCTAGTGCTCTACCCACACAGCTTGTACACCATCTAATGGTCGCCCCAATGGTCGCCGTTTATTGGAGGTTTATTCGAGTTGAACCCTCTACGTGTAGGTCGCAGACTCCACATCGAGAGTACACCTGCTGCCACAATGATGAGTGCCGCCAACCACAAAGTAAGACGCACCCCGGGAATGTGAAGCTGTGACCCGAAGACTGTGACATAACTGTCCCACCTACTGGCAGACAACCTATCAAGTAAGTCGGAAAGCAATGGTGCTACAGCAAAAGCTGCAAGTAAGCTCAGCCTTATCAAAACAAAAAGTGCAGCAAATATACGACCTCTCATCAAATCGTCAACTTTTTCATGCAGCATTGTAAACCCTAGCACATACACCGGTCCTGCCAACAATCCAAGCAGTGCGACAAAAGGCAACACTTGCGACATTTTGTCGGACGAGACAGCCACAAAGAGGCTGCATCCCGCGCCTATAAGCGAAAAAGCAAATATACCAGAAGTACTGAGCCGCGACTTCGCTATACGTTGTCCGACTATCGATGTAACTATCACACCAATTGCCACACCCACACCCAATGCGAACAACACTAAACTAAAATTCTCGTTGAAATTAGGGTCAATTCTGAGATTCTCACTGAAACTCCCCAAAGACATCTCGACTATCACCTTGTCCACAAACACAGCCCCCAAAGGAACTAACAGGCCACCACCCATCAATCCAACAGCCAATCCAATATTCACAGTTCTTACTATCGGATCAACGAACACGAGACGCCAACCTTCTCTCAACTCCCTGAAGGCACCCCAGAAATCCAAGGAACCTTTACTGTCGAGCTGTCGCTTTTCCAGGTTACTGCCTGAAATATGAATACGAGATACAATGAAAGCCGCCATCATGAAAGTCAGAGCATCAAAGAAGAATGCCAGACCTTCCTCACTGAACAACATGCCACTAATCCGGCTGTTGTCGGCGATATCAGTATCAACAACGATAGTTTTGGCAACCCTGGACAACACCGATGCCAAACCCGCAGCCAAAGGAAAAGTCCCATAAGCAGCAATAAAATTCAATGAATTAGCCGTCGTCAACTTTTCTCGTGGCACAAGTTGCGGTATGCATGCTTCTTTGGCGGGTTGCCACATCATAGTGAGCAACTCAAGAACAAAACTAGCAATCACCAAACCGATAAGCGAATTAACGAAAGGTAGCACAAGAAGCACCGCTGCCCGCCCTAGATCGCAGGCTATCATAACGTGTTTACGGTTGAGCCTGTCTATAAACACACTCACAGCTGTAGCCAGGAAAAGTCCTGGAAGTATCCGAGTGGCAAGCACCAAGGCTATAGCAGCACCTTCTGATCCTTCGCTTAAACCGGCTGCTAATGTAACTGTCGCAAACAGTCCCAGCCAATCGCCTGTAGCTGAGATAGCCTCTGCTATCCATAACTTCCGAAAAGAACGGGTCCCGAATACTTGATTCAGATAACCCGAAAGACCAACCTTGAATATTCCAGAGTCAGAAATGTAAGACGACCCATCACTGGAATCTACATCATCGCCATTGACTATCTCGTGATCGACTATCTCATGATCATTCTTGTCGGGGTCAATCTCGTTCATACTTAAGTAGAGTTTTTGCGGCGCGCTGTCTTCCTTGGAGCTTTTTTGGCTTTAGTAGAACTCTTGCGACTCGATGTTTTTCGCTTAGCGGACGTCTTTCTTCTGGCAGGACTTTTGCTGGCAATCCGTGCCCTACGATCAGCTAGTAGCTCTGCAGCTCGCTCTAAGGTCAGATGCTCTACTTTGTCGCCTTTGCGGAGTGAAGCATTGACTTTTCCGTCTGTCACGTAAGGCCCAAAACGACCATCACGTAATACTACCAGCTTATCGGTTTCAGGATCTTTGCCCAGTTCACGCAACGGTGATACACGATTTGCAGCACCACGGCGAGCAGGCTGAGCAAACAATTCGAGACACTCTTCAACAGTGATTTCAAAAATCTGCTCCTCACTAGTCAAGCTGCGTGTTGTAGATCCCTTTTTGATATACGGTGAACGGCCGATATGTGCTGTAATCTCAGCATTGTCTGCAGGATCAACTCCCACCACGCGTGGTAGCGATAGTAGTTTCAGCGCATCTTCCAAAGTAATACTATCGAGATTCATGCTTTTCAATAATGAGACTGATTTCGGTTTCTCAACATTCTTTTTAGAAGATTTCGGCTTAGAAGATTTCGACTGTGTACCATCCGCGCTATCGTCAGGGGGAACCAACTGAATGTACGGCCCAAAACGTCCTGTTCGAGCCATTATTTTATGACCAGTGTCAGGGTCGTACCCTAGGAAACGATTGTCATGGCGAGCTTCGGATAGAAACTTTAACGCACGTTCTAATGTAAGCTCATCCGGGGCTAAATCTTCAGGCAAAGAAGCTCTACTATCACCATGCTGCAAATAAGGACCGTAACGTCCAATACGTATCATCACCGTCGAGTCGTCGCTGTTGTCGTCTGCACTATCCGAATCTGAAGACGAAGACTCAATATCCGCTGATGCAGGTTTGTTTATCGGTGTGCTAGCCAAAACCGCAGTATTCAACGGCACAACACCCAACGAGATGGTATTCACAGAACGAGCGTCAATATCGACTAAACGGCTGGAAACCTTCTCTTTCAGCCCCAGATTGTCCTCATACCCGAAATAAAACCTTGTCAGCCAAGGCAATGTTTCGGCATCACCACGAGCGATCCTATCAAGGTCTAATTCCATCTGAGCTGTAAAGTCGTAATCGATCATCTGTGGAAAATGTTTTTCAAGAAGCTTCACCACAGAAAAAGCAGTGAAAGACGGTATCAGGGCTTGCGCTTTTTTCCAGACGTAACCACGATCCATTATAGTTTTGATAATCGCAGCGTAGGTGGAAGGCCTACCTACACCAAGTTCTTCTAACTGCTTTATAAGCGAAGCCTCCGAATATCTAGCCGGTGGTTTAGTAGTGTGACTATCTGCATTCAGTTCTAACGCATCCACCGGATCATCCTGCTGAAGCATTGGCAGACGCCCTTCGCCAATATCATTGGTTTTGATGTCGACATCAGGACTTTCGATATAAACCTCACGAAAGCCCAGTTGAAATATTACAGTACCAGAGGCCATAAACTCAACATTGCTTCCTGTGGCCGATGTAGCACCAAGACGCATTTGTACTGTCTCACCTGTACAATCAATCATCTGGCTTGCCAGTGTACGCTTCCAGATCAACTCATAAGCTTTTGCCTGTGCCGATGGTACGCGTCGGGCTACTTCTTCAGGGTCTAGAAATTCATTGCCTGCCGGACGTATAGCCTCGTGGGCTTCTTGAGCATTTTTGGCTTTATTTGCATGCACAAGCGGCTTACTCCTCAACAATGAGTGGCTGTAATTTTTTATGACTGCAGTTTTAGCAGCTTTCAAGGCCACCGCTGAGAGAGTTGTGCTGTCTGTACGCATGTAAGTTATGTATCCCTGCTCATACAATGACTGAGCTACTCGCATTGAAACTGTTGAAGACATGCGCAACTTACGGGCCGCCTCCTGTTGAAACGTGGAGGTTATAAATGGAGGTGCAGGACGCCTCCTATACTGCTTGGCTTTGCGAGATACAACCTTAAAGGACACGTCGTCAAGATCATCTGCCAAGGTTCTGCAAGTTTCGGCATCGAGAACTACAAGACCTTGCTTCGTAAGCGTACCATCCAAACTAAAGTCGCGACTTGTGGCAAGACGAGCCCCATCAATCATCACTAACTTCGCTTTAAACGTGTTTTTGTTGTGCTGTTCAGCAGCAGAGCTAGAGCCATTTGTAACCGATGATGCTTCTCTCGGCCGAAAAACAGCGGTCAAATCCCAGAATTGTGCAGGCACAAATGCTATACGTTCACGTTCTCGCTCCACAATGATTCGTGTAGCCACACTTTGCACCCTGCCAGCAGAAAGCTTAGGCATAACTTTCTTCCAAAGCACTGGTGAAACCTCATATCCGTAGAGGCGGTCCAGCAAGCGCCTTGCCTCTTGAGCATCCACTAGGCGGCGATCTATTTGACGCGGTGACCCTATAGCAGCAGAAATTGCCGACTCGGTGATCTCATGAAAAACCATTCGTTTTATTGGGACCCGCGGATTAAGCAATTCCACTAAATGCCAAGCTATGGCTTCGCCTTCACGGTCTTCGTCTGTGGCGAGGTACAGTATATCAACCTGCGAAAGCAGGGCTTTGAGTTTTTTTATTTGAGGTTTCTTACCTCTATTCACCACGTAAAGAGGTTTGAAGCCATTGTCCACATCGATGCCAAGTCGTGCCCACGGCTCCGATTTGTAAGCCGCTGGTATCTCAGAGGCACTAGCAGGCAAATCGCGAACATGGCCTACAGAAGACTCGACTACATAACCACTGCCAAGGTACTTGGAAATAGTCTTCGCTTTAGCAGGAGATTCAACTATGACAAGAGCTTTGGCCATAAAATTCCTATCTACTTTATCACACAGAAGCCAACCGAATAAAAAAACTAGACCCACAGCACATTCTCTTATCACTTTGCCACATAGCTAACATCCACATTCGATAAGGAACTTCTATACAGCAGGCAAACATCTCAAAACAAGGCTGGAAATCTCAACAGGCTAGAGTATCGGCTACTTGAATCCTGTTCTGGCATCACAGACTTTCAAGTCTCAACCGCGCAGACCGAATTCTCAAGAAGCCAACTGGCTGTCAGGAACCAGTTCTCCATTATCAGGAATCGTATCTCTATCACGATGCCCCAATACAAGAATAACGATACCAAGAATTGCAGCCAATATAGAAGCAGCTAATATACCAATCTTTGCTTCTGCCGTAATCGGAGTCGACCCGAAAGCTAGCTTTGCTATAAACAAGGAAACGGTGAAACCTATGCCCGATACTGCACTTACACCTATTACGCCGCTCCAGGTAACTCCTCGAGGTAATCTGCACAGACCTCCTCGAATGCATAGCCAGGCGAATAGCGGTATTCCCAATATTTTCCCTGCAACCAATCCGCACACGATACCATATGTAATCGACGAATTCATTGCTGCATCCACCGATTCTAGAGACACACCGGCACTGGACAACGCAAACACAGGAACTATCAAAAAGCTAGACCACGGATGAAGCAAATGATAGACTTGATCAGCCATCGACACGCGCGCACGCACTTTTGAGGCTACTTTGCGCGCAAGACCGGCACTCATATTTTTGTGCAATATCTCATCAACGATCTTATCATCGGCTGAACGACCCTTCGCAAGTGGGAGAGCGGGAGTGAACAGGCCAAGTATCACGCCGGCTATAGTAGCATGGACCCCTGAACCCAAAAAGGCTATCCATAAAGCAAAACCAACAGCGAAGTAGACAGGAATGTAGGCAACCTGAGCCGATCTTAGCGTTGCTAGCACCAACACGAGAACAAATGCTGCGAATAGCCACCCCGCGGATAGATCATCCGTATAGAAAAGAGCGATTATCAAGATCGCTCCTATGTCATCAACAATTGCAACGCTCAATAAAAACACTTTAAGCGAATGCGATATTCGATCTCCCAAAAGCGAAAGCAACCCCAAAGCAAAAGCAATATCGGTTGACATAGGTATCGCCCAACCAGATAAACCATCCCCACCAATATTAAATGCTGTGTAAATCAACGCTGGCACGATCATGCCCCCCACAGCAGCAACAGCGGGAAGTGCAGCAGCTGCTTTGCTATTCAACTCTCCCACAATCAACTCCCTTTTTATTTCCAAACCCACCACAAAAAAGAAGATGACCATCAGCCCATCATGTATCCAAGCTTCCAACGAAGCATCATAAATGTGGAAATCACCTATACCCAAGCTGATATGTGTCTCAAATAGGTTGTGATATAAATCCTTCCAAGGCGAGTTCACCCACAACAAAGCAATTACAGTTGCCAGCAAAAGTAGAATACCACCAGCAATTTCTTGATGGAAAAACTGCCTGATAGGCAGCCCTATCTTGCGCGCAAGATACCGGTTGCTGCCTAACCATGTAAGCGATGAAACACCGTAACTGCGATCAGAAACTATTTGTGGCAAACTTTACACCTGCTTTTATCGTGTGCTTCATGGAACGCTTTTGTTGCTTTATCCTTCATAAGTTTTGAGGCTGCGAAGTCTTGTTCTCGTTGCTCCTAAAAGACGAACTAAGGTTCACGGGTAGGAGCATATAAAACTAGACTTACCTCAGTTCCATCAGGGCCCGAACGAACTTCTGCCTTATCCGCCAACATCTCCATAAGAGCAAAACCAAGCCCGGATTCATGATTTAACCTTTCTGGGGATTCGACCGGCGGTAGCTTGGGAATCGTATTGGGATCAAAGCCCGTCCCTCTGTCGTGAATCACCAGGCTGGCTTGCTTATCTGTAATACGACATTCTATTTCGACGGGAGCGGATATGGCTGCTTCTTTATGAGCTTTCACAGCATTAGTGATTGCTTCTGTCACCATCAAAGTGAGATCATATATATGCTCTTCATCAAAAACAGTGTTGAGCGCAGCAGCTTCTGAAACAACAGTCCGCACAAAAGCCAAATGAGATGTGTCAGCCGGTATCACCATCTTAGCGTGAGTAAACATGTCTCTAATCTCTAGAATGTGCCGAATACCTAGCCAAACTTATACTCAAACTAGAAGAATACAACCTATGCAAAACATTTATCCGATTATGCAATGGATTACACATCAGCTTCGTCGGAATCATGAATCATATAGAAGATCGTCTATGTTATCGCTGTAGAGCATAATTTTGTTGATTGCACATATTTCAAATATGCGCCAAATACGAGATTCCGGACGAATAAGTCGCATATCTCCCCCACGCTGACGAATACGTTTGAGCGCACCCACTACTACGCCTATGCCAAGCGAATCGACAAACTGTACGTTCGAAAGGTCGAGTATAATCCACCGTGCTCCACTAGCCACTTCCGCTATCACAGCTTGACGAACCTCAGGAGAACTCTCAACATCAAGATCCCCCGACACTTTCAGAACAGTCCATGGTGAGATTTCCTGACAACTTATACTAATATTCACAAATGAAACACTACCTTCATTCGACTATGCATCTGTTTTTGGTGAAGATGCCTTTGGTGAGAACTTTTGCAAAAACACCTCGAAACACCTCAAACGGAATACATAGTACATGTCAACATGCAGTGTAGTCGTGTAATCGCATTATGTAGTCAACATAACCCATATGGTTACTGTATTTCACCATACCCGGCTGGTGGGATCCGGCTAGGTAGGATTGGACTCAATACGCATTGTAGTTTGCGTCGAAAGTAGAACGTCGCCTAGGAGGCTGCCTATCATAGGCACTTTCGTGGGATCTGAGTAACTCAGTTTCACCGTTACTCTACCTGCGATACGGAACACTTGTATTTGCAGCCGTGAAACATCAAGGCCAGATGCTTCTTCAGCCGCAACTCTGACTGCATTATCGTCACCACCCACTGCTGCTTCACGGGCTGCTTCACGGGCTGCATGAATGATCAGAAGTCGTGCTTGCACCAGCAACCCTATCTGCACTACGGCCAGCAACATCATAAACAAAAAAGGCAGAACCAAAGCCAGTTCTACAGTTGATTGTCCTCGCTGTTGATCGAACTGATCATACTGGCCTCGCCAGAGCCTCTGGAATTGCATCATCAACATGCGTCTGGTGATTGTCCTCGCTGTTGACCCGACGAATGGCCTCATCGTCGATCCAAACGCAACAAAACCAACCTACTTCACCATATCGGAAACCATTCCAATAACTCTGTCGAGCAAAGCAGTGATCTTACCTGTTCCGGTTGCCCAACCTAACAGCAGCAAAGCCACAGCTGCCGCGCCGACAATCACCAGGGCATACTCAGCCGTGGCTTGACCATGACTGCTTTCCCCCTGTTTAGGGTAGTCGTGCTTGAGGTGGAGGCACATCGCGTGTAATCGCCAACACGTCAGCAGAAAGAATGTTTGTAATGTCAAGTAGATGCGTAAAGTCATATTGAGAAGACTCCTTTCAGATGTAGGTCAGCTGCAGCCCCTAGCAATAGGGGCACAATGGTCAGCAAACAAAAAGCAGGCAGAATGCAGAACACGAGTGGAAAAAGCATAAACACTGGAACACGTCGAGCTGCTTCTTCGGCACGTACACGCCTACGCCTATGAGCTTCACTACTGACACGCTCAAGAGCAGGACGAAGAGGCACTCCATCAATTTCTGCGGCACTGATAGCATGCACCAGCGAAGCAACGCCGTTACCCAGACTTGTATGCAATCGCCTTAGTGACTCCACAAAAGGTTCGCCTGCGGTAAAACGTTGCACCATTTCAGCTAATTCCGAACGAAACGGTTCAGGTGTTCTAGCAGCTATCACACTGAATGCTGTGATGGTAGGAATACCAGCAGCTACGATCAAAGCGAGCAGGTCGACCACTTCAGGTAACCCTCGTTCTACAAGCATTTCGTGTAGTTTCAAACGTTTACTGCGACGTATTCTCAACAGTAGTACTAGTATTCCCAAAGCTAATAGAGCAGCCATCGGCCCTGCTAACACCAGCCCAGTCACTGTCGCAACCGCAAACCCGCCTAGTAGAGCTTCATCCTCGGGTTCAACGGCAATTACAGGACTTAATTTTCTCCCCACACTGATCAAAAGTACGCGCGGAAATAAGAATACGCGTGGAAATCCTCTACCGGTAAGCCTTTTATTTGTAGACAAACTGAGACGACCGCTGCTATTACGCCGTTCCAGTAGTCTGCTGCTATCATTTACTCCCAGGTTCGTAGATGAACTTTGGCTACTGCGACTATTACGCCTGTTCAAACGTCTTAACACAGTTAAACGATGCCGCTTGTTGTAACAAGAATCACCTGACAAGATAAGAGTTGCAAACACTAAGACAGCCGCAAAAAGATGAGTCCAACCAGCAAAATTTTCTGCAATTCTCATTCCCATACCACTACACCCTTTATCAATTGGTTCATCCACCAAATGCCCAGAAACTCCAATACAACACCAAATGACAACGACACCAAGCCGATAGGTGTCGTGACCAACACGGCCAACATTTCACGATCGGCCAGAGCTAAAAGTATTGCAAATCCAGCTGGAGCAGCAGCCACCACAATACCTGATATCCGGGTCTGCGTCGTCAGTGCTCTGATTTCATCGTTGAGTGCTTTTCTTTGGCGGATTGAGATAGCAGCCCTATCAAGATTTACAGCAATTGCAGCTCCTGATCTGTGACCCAACACCAATAATGCTGCCATAGCCTGCCGATCAGGGTTGCCATCAGCCCAATAGTCAAGAGCTTGCGACACATCCAAGCCTTTTCCAACTCTGTCCGCCACCACTGCAAGTTCTGTTTCGGGTAGTTCGGTGGCGACCGCGTCTATAGCAGTATGCAATGATGCACCTGCTCTGAGGGCACGGGCTATCAGCTCCAATGCTTGAGGAATCACATCCTCACCGTGCGACCGGCCAGCCAACAACGGTATTCGTGTCCAACTTTGAACTGTCAAACGCTTTGTCAATTCAACAATCGCTGCTACTTTTTCGTGTTGTGCGACCTTAAACGCTTGACGACCTCGAGGTGAAATCTCCAAAGATATGGGAGCCAATGCCAATAGCAGTAGCACAGCAACCAGTGCTGCCATCATTGCCAACACACCTCCACCGACCACTTCGACAGTTTTGGCATTTGCACAACAGCTAGTACCATCATCATTGCCAACACACCTGACACTAGAGGCTTCTCAGCCTTGCAGGGCGGCTGATCTCTGCCACTAAGCCTTCGTTCTTTGCAAGAATTCGAACTTGGTCGTGACCCACCACTTCAGATACAGAAGTAATGCTTCGTTGGCCACCAGCTCGGCGTTCCACGTGTACAACAGCGTCTATAGCAGCGGCTACATGCTCTCGAGCTGCTTCGATCGGAAGCCTCTCAGATGTCGATGTCGCCAATGTTGCCAGGCGTCTCAGTGCATCTTCAGGGCCATTGGCATGCACAGTGGACAAACAGCCGGCATGACCGGTGTTGAGAGCGTGTAACAGGTCGAGAGCCTCTGAACCGCGCACCTCTCCTATTACAAGCCGATCCGGACGCATGCGTAGAGCGTTGCGCACCAAATCGCGAATAGTCACAGCTCCACCTCCTTCACGCGATTCGGTTCGAGCTTCCAAGCGCACTACATGGGGATGATCAAGCTGCAGCTCAGCAGCATCTTCAATCGTTACTACCCGTTGGTTGACGTCTATGCGTTTGGTTAAGGCATTAAGCAAAGTTGTCTTTCCAGCACTTGTTCCACCGCTCACTGCAATATTTGCCCCTCTACTTATCAGCTTGTCAAGCAAATCAGCTATTGCTGATGTGGTAAAAGCTTCAAGATCGACATCTAAAATCACGAAACGGCGTATCGTTATGTAAGGCCCATCGACCGCGACCGGAGGCACCACTACATTGACCCTCGATCCATCAGGCAGACGACCATCCACATAGGGGGCGAGCTGATCAACACGACGCCCCAAAGGGGCCACAATTCGCTCTATCAGCAGCTCTATCTCAGCTTGATCAACTGTGACGTCGCTAAGGTGAGCGGCACCGTCGTATTCCACCCAAACTCGACCAGGCCCGTTGATCATCACCTCGCTAACCGTGGGGTCTTCAAGCAGCGGTTCTATAGGCCCTAGGCCATCGACCAAGGCTGAAACTCTAGTCACTACTTCATTGACAACACGAGAAGAAGCCAACGGCTCCAATGAACGAACCAAGCCGGCTATGTCCACTGTTCGCAAAGATCCACTGCCAGCAGTATCCAATAACCGATGGTGTGCAGCATCGACTAGCAAATCGACTTCCGCCTGCCAGCTGTTGCCTGCACTGCCAATACCGGAACCTTCCAAGCCGCCGCTCATGTTGGTAATTTGAAACGCCGTAAAGGAGGAGGTAGTAGACTGACGAGGGTTCCAGCGTCCACTGATCGGGCTACACGTGGATCCCAGTTGACACATTCTACTTCGGAGCCACCAACTGCTCTGACAACATCTCTAGCCCGCAGTGCACGTCCAGGTTCTTGAACTAGTACGATCTGATCGTATGGGCCAGGTATTTGCTGGGCTTGGCTAAGCGCAAGGTAGCAAGCCCTTAAAACGCACACTGCCTTGCCCGTATCCGGTAAAACAGATCGCCCCCTGTGCGGGTCAAGCCCAGCATCGACCACAACTGGCCCAGCTAAAGACAACATGTCCAGTGCAAGCATCAACCTGTGCATACTTGAATTAGGAATTGCTTCACTGCCATGAGTACCGCCACGAACAGTGTTGTCAGGTAGTATCGATGTCTTTCCTTTTGGTAACAAACGCAAATTCGAGGCTACATTTTCGAGCAAACGAGCAATCGCGTCAGCAGCTACGTCATCACCTGCTGCTATCCAATCACTGATCCCGGGTTCACTGTCCACTGACTTGTCGTCTGTCAAACCCAGCAGAGAAGGCTGATCGCCTACCAAGTCAACCAAAATTGTGTCATTGCCTTTGGCGGCTAATCGAATAGCAGTAGCACCTGCCACCACTGAAGTGCCAGTCCCACCTTTAACCGACCAATACCAAATGATCATGCTTCCAACTCCACTTTCCTTCACTCTGCAATAGCTTGATTAAGTGAAAATAATTAAAACAGATTAAAACAACATAGATAATAATAGTATTATATATAGATATTGAGCATTTGCATTATTTTTAAATAACTTTTAATTATTTTCAAAAAATGTGAACTCAAATCATGCAAATATTTAAACACTGAACTTTTGCGGATAGGTTTCTGACAACTCCGCAACCACTCGGCATAACTCGCTTGTTTCGTGAATTTCGGGAACAATAACTCAGTCGTCGACGTCTAACCTTCTAGACGCACACAAATATCCGTTTAGAGCAATTTGCATCTGCATTCATAATCTCTGACAATTCATGTAATCTCTGATAATTCATTCCGACATCTATCATCGAACCTGCCATTAGATCACAATCATGATCACAAAACCGAAGGGTGCCAATTCTTATGACCAGTGTTTCAAAACTCCGAAGATTGAAATTGACCGCACAAAATCCACAACTTGCCGCCACGAAAAATCCCCGAAAATCGCTGAGTAAGCTTCTGCTAGGACTAGGACTAGTCCTGCTAATTGTTGCAACATTGCTCGCCGCTGCTTGCTCCTCGGAAGACTCAACAGACGCATCATCTCCAGATTTTTCCGGCGGCGATAGTAGCAACATCAGCAACGACGACAACAAAACTCAGATCGACGATGACAGCACCTTGACAATCGACCCCGATGACGATGAGATCATACTCACGTCACGGCTTGTGCGTTTCAATGAATGCGACGACCTACTAGACCACTTGCGCACAGAAGCAGCAGAAAGAGTAGGACCTTACGGCTTCGAAGATGGCCGCCGCTCCTTGTGGGGGGGTCGAGTTATGCCCATGGACTTCCCCGACATGGTTTTCGAGGAAAGTATGGACATGGACGACATGATGGTTGATGACATGATGGCTATAGATGCAGCGACTGATACCGGAGTAGCCGGAAATAGAGCAACAAACCAGCAGTCCCTTAGCAGCACATCCTTGGTTGAGGGGGTCGACTACTCAGGAACCAATGTGCAGGAAATCGGTGTAGATGAAGCCGACATCATCAAAACCGATGGTCAACGGATATTCACCATATCGTCAAATCAACTTGTAGTAATCACAGCGGACACCCGCGAGATTCTTGGGTCAGTCGCACTGCCTGACAGCGAATATAGCGAACTATTCCTAGACGGTGACAGTCTGCTCGCTATTGGCACTATTCCATACTTCAACGACTACAAGAAAATACCGGAAGAACCTGATGTTGTACCACTCCAAGATGACCTAATGGAATCGGGAATAGAACTAGGAACTGGCCATAGTTTTGCATCGGGTACGGTGATCCACCGCGTCAGTCTAAACGAAAACGGCACACCTGAAATTATGCAAACTCTTCTTGTGCGGAGCAGTTACGTAAGTGCTCGCAGCACTGGAGGTGTAGCCAGAGTGATCATCCGTTCACAACCTCAGCAGGATTTCCCTTTTGTATATCCATCCGGGCCGAATAGTGAAGCCACAGCTGAGGCAGCCAACAAAGAAGCAGTCCTGAATAGCACTCTTGAAGATTGGTTGCCCGCCTATTCACTCACAAGTCAAGGCGATACAGCTGCAGATGAAGGAATATTACCTCCATGCGGGCGAATCCATGCACCTACGGTTTTCTCGGGTTTCGGGGTTACAACAGTGCTGAGCATTCCAGTCGCTGGGCCAATCGACCCATCAACATCCACTGCGGTGCTTGCCCCAGGTGACACCGTTTACGCTTCAACAGAGTCGATGTATGTGGCAACCACTGCTTGGATCGACCCAGATGGCATATCCCTACCCGAAGACAGCGAAGACGCCATTGACCCTGAAAGGCATTTTGATCGATTAGGAACCAGCATCCACCGTTTCGATATCACCGACCCGACTGAGGCTACCTACACAGCCTCAGGCCACGTGCCCGGTAGCATCCATAATCAGTTCTCACTATCAGAACATGCAGGTCACCTACGAGTTGTCACAACCTCTAGAAACTCCTCCGGTTTCATTGGTTTTCTTGAAACCAACAGTTCAGAGGTGGTATCAGGGTCAGAGAGCTGGGTTAGAGTTCTTCAGGAAACCAGCGATGGCGAACTCGTAGAGGTCGGTTCAGTAGGCAACATAGGCAAAGGAGAACAAGTACAATCCGTCCGTTTCGTAGGCGATATCGGCTATGTTGTCACCTTCCGCCAAATCGACCCGTTCTACACCATCGACCTCTCAGACCCTACCAATCCAAGAATTGTCGGCGAACTTAAGATTCCCGGGTTTTCCAGCTATCTACACCCCATCAGTGATGAACTCATACTCGGTGTAGGATCAGACGCTGACGAAAACGGAAGAGTTACTGGCTCAAAAGTTTCACTGTTCGATGTTTCCAATCTTGCTTCACCGCAGGAGATTGCCGTATGGAAAGCACCCGATAGCTGGAATCAGATCGGCTGGGACCACCGTGCTTTCTTATGGTGGGAACCGAAAAGCCTCGCAATAATACCAGTCAATGTCTATGCTTGGCAAGACAACTGGGCGGGAGCTGTTGTGCTGCGTGTTGAAGATAGCACACTTACCGAGGTAGGACGCATAACTCATAAACACGCACAATCCAAACCAGAACTCGGAAACAACTGCCGTCATCTAACCGAAAAAGATGTAATCAAAAGCGAGAAACAGGACGCTTTGATTGAAGAGATAGCTTCCATCGCTCGAGCTTCCATCTCACAGGAAGGCTGGAACTCCTCCTCGTTGGCTCTTATGGAAGACATCCTGAACATTAAGGATATTTCGGAAAGTGCTCTGACTGCTGCCCTAATAGTTCATCAGATCTCTGGCAATGATATCAACGGCCTTCTTCCAGCAACTTATCTCATGGATTCATGGTTTGTAGCCTGCGACACCGAAAAACCTGAGAAGTTGCAAAAACTTGATGGTTACCACTGTGAAGTAATGGACACAGAGTACGAACCAGTGCTTCGTGAGAACATATCCATAGAGGATAATGAGAGCTTCTGGGGTTGTATTGAAGAAAACTACTTCTACCCCAGGGAGATTATTCGTAATCTGGTAATAAACAACGAACTATGGAGCCTAAGCTACCTTCATTCATACTCCAACTCACAAGGCGTTCTACAGGTAAACGATTTAGACACGCTCGACTTCCTCGACAGCTTGAACTTGGATGAACGATCCCAGTAGCAATTAGAACCCAGTAGCAATTAAAAAAGGTCCTATATCAACCACGGAAGGATAAAAGACTGATAGCAGGATGGCAATACCCAGTCCTACCGCCTCTACTGCAATGCATAACGAGGGCACTAGAGGCGGAAGTCAGCTCAGTGGCCTGTCTTCAGGGTTTGGCTTGTCTTCAGGGTTTAAACCCTCTAGTTCCATGCCGGTTGTCTCAGGATACTTCCACAGTATCAGCACCACCACAATCAGCGGGCCTGAAGTCAAAAAAGCCAAAGCAGATCCCAGTTGACCGTTGAACACGTCCGACAGCCAACCTGCTATTAGAAATCCCAACGCGCCACCAAGCACACCTGCTATGGTAATGATGCCGTTAGCTCGACCTCGATAATTCACACTGAACAGTTCAGGCCCGTAAACACCAAGTGCCGGAACCACTAGGGAACTGAAGATCATCCCCGTCAACATCAATGTCCACAACTCCGCACCATCTGCGAAGAAGGCTCCAGTAACACCAGCAGTCCCGAATATCAGTCCCACAACACTCACAGGCCGACGTCCTATGCGATCCGCCAAGTGTCCACCGACCAACAAACCAATACCGGCTGGTAGGTTGGTCACAACCCTGAACACAGAAATAGTTCCAACGGAAAATCCTCTTTCGTCTTTGAGGAAGTCGTTCTGCAGTCCTGAAGTCGGTGCTAAAAACATGGTGCTGAGAAAAGCCACACCAGCAAGAAGTTGAAGACGTTGCCTGCGACGTGCAGCTGCTTCAACATCCATAGATTGAGGGATGGATTGGGAGGTAGTATTATTGCCTCGGTAGCTCTCAGGTAACCTGCGACCGGCCCGGACAACGGCAACGACCCCTACAAGTGGAACAAGATAAATCACCCTCCAGGCCATTGGATGTATGGCCGTTGCAGGAAGGATTATGACAGCTATCCCCGCTCCCAATCCTGCGAATATTGCCAGCACCGACACAGCCCAAGCTCGTGACCTTGCAGGCATCTCCTCCGCAGAAATGATCAGAATGATTATTCCCAAAGCAGTGGACAATCCCCGAGCGATAAGCTGTGTGCCTGCCAATAGCCATAAACCGGGGGACAAAGCACCGGCAGCGGTAGCCACACAACTACCCAAACCAGAAATCACCAGAAGACGTTTCCGACTATAACGATCTGCAAGAGTGACAGTCAATAGTGATATTAGAACACCCGCCCGAACCACTGACAGTACGATCCCTTGAGCAGTGTTACCACGACCGAATTCTTCAGCTGCGAAAGTGAGCGTTTGGGTGAGAACAGTGCCAAGATAACCGTCTACTAGCTGGATTATGCACAACAATCCCAGAACGCTCGCTGCTTTCGCATTGAGACGGTCGGGTGAGGCCCACCAATAACCATAAGACTCCCGACGCCTTCGTAGAGCATTCTTAACGGGAAAATGAAACAACCAAGACCATCCAGAAAAAGCGAGACGATAGGTGATGGTCTCAAGCAACTCCCAGCATTCTGCGTTATCCGCAGTGTTATCAGCGGTTTCCTGAATGCCGTTGCGGTGAGATTGTCCCAGGTCACCACAAACTCCTACGAATTGAGCAGCGAATTGAGCATCATCAGGGGATTTCTGAACGCTGTTGAGATGCAGAGATGCTGCCACAATTTCGGCTACTTCTTTTTTGATTTCCGCTATCTCTTCGGGAGAGTTCAAGGTGTCACAATGCAACTCGAGACGACGTTGATAATGCAGAAATGGCCCGCTGACAGCTTCAAAGTATCTATCATCAGTTGCTTTTTCTTCAACTATGTCTACTCGAGGTTGAAGACTTTTGGCTAGTTCTCTTTTGATCTCAGAACAAGTGCCACGATGAATTGTTTGCAGGACAACCACAATTCTCCAAAGGCTAGCAAAATAGAGGCAAAAATCACAGACTGAAGACAATCTTGTCGAAGGTGGTTCTCTCGCTCCCCATAGCCTGTTGCGCGATAAAAATCACAGACTGAAGACAATCTTGTCAAACTGAAAACAATATTACAGGCTGAAAACAACGAAAATATCGCCTTGCTGTGTAGAAAACTAGTTGCTTACTTTCATACAGTTGTTTGCTTT
>JAPPJC010000037.1:19781-50939 GCA_028820455.1 Acidimicrobiaceae bacterium | reverse complement strand
CCCAAACTAAAACCCTTACCAAAACCCCAAAACCCACAAAAACAACCCCCCCCCCCCCCCCCGATTTGGCAGGCAGAAGACTCAAAGAGCAGAAGACCCAAAAAGATGATACAACACCAAGCAGCACAGGATGGTGAAAAGATACCAGTAGAGTATCAAGGTGAACACCCGCCAAACCACCAGCACCAACACCACTGACAGTGGTAAACAAGCTACCAGCGGCAATAGCAGGCGCAGCGATGGACACACTGGCAATGAACATATCGATGTCAGCGTAGTACTGGCGGTCTACAACGAAGCCGAGCACCTCGCCCGCGAACTAGACCGCATCACACAAGCCCTTGAAACCTCGACTTACACTTGGGAAGTCATCGTAGTGGACGACGGCTCCACAGACGGCTCAAGTAAAACCCTCGAAAACTACACTCGAGACTTCTACGCTGGCATTCACACCTCCTCCCATTCGAAAGGTCCAAGTAAAGCCGTTGAAAACCACACCCGAGACGACTCAAACGTAGCTCTTGCAAACCACACTCGAATACGACTGCTGAAATCGGCTCGCAACCGGGGATGCGGTACTGCACGCCGCGTAGGCACCCTAGCCGCGCGAGGGCGGGTGGTGGTATGGACGGATGCCGATATGACCTACCCTAACGACCGCATCCCCACTCTAGTGGAAACACTCGACGGTGTTGACCAGGTTGTGGGTGCCCGCGCATCAGAAACCGGAACGTTCAAAGCTTTGAGAGTGCCAGCAAAGTGGGCTATAAGGAAACTAGCGTCCTATCTGACACGCACTCGTATCCCGGATCTCAACTCCGGCTTTCGGGCTATGCGACGAGACGTTGCCATCCAGTTTGCGGACCAGCTGCCAGTAGGTTTTTCTTGTGTTACCACTATAACGATGATGTTCCTCTCGAACGGCTATTCGGTGAGCTACCTGCCTATCACCTATGAGCGCAGATCGGGTCGATCGAAATTCCGCTGGTGGTCAGACACTCGACGTTACATCCTTCAAGTGGTTCGTATGGTGTTGTCGCACGAGCCGCTACGATTTTTTATGCCGATAACCACCATACTAGGAGTAGTTTTTGCTGTTAAACTCGGTTACGACCTCACATCCAAGGATTTTCGTGTAGCCACCAACACGCTGCTACTCGGATTTGCCTGCGTGCAAATACTAGCCGTAGGGTTAATAGCCGATCTGGTAGTACGAACATCTAAAACCCGTAACCTGATACCACCCGCAGACATCATCGAAACCCACACAGCCCTCGTATGCGATACCACACACGAACCACCCCACAAGCAAAACCCGCAGACATCATCGAAACCCACACAACCCTCGTAGGAACCGAACTCTGATGCTGAAAACAAGATACCCGCTTTTGAGCCTGCTTACAGTGTTTGCTGTTGTTATGGAGGCTATTGTCGTGCAGGTTCCTGCGGTGGAGGCTCAAGAAGAACCGGCTTTCCAATTCGTTGGAGGTGGATACGGTCACGGTGTGGGTATGAGCCAATACGGGAGTAGAGGTAGGGCTGAAGCTGGGTTTTCGTACACCGAGATTTTGAATTTCTACTACCCCAACACTCAAGTAGCAGCCGCTCCTGAGTTGCTGTCCGACGACGTTGATGTGCTGATCGCTGTTCACAGCACCACAACATTCACCCCCACGGGCACGCTTACCGTGGCAATGGACGGATCATTCCTCGACACCACGGTCAATCGTTTGAGGGTAAGTCGAGGCGACGGCGGATGGTACATAAACTCAAGCAACATCGACTGGTGCAGGGGATTCTGTAAGGGCACCGTTTTAACGGTGAGCTTCAACGAAGGTGAACCCGTGCGGGTGTCGTCCACTTCCAACAACACTCAGCGTTACGCTCGAGGACAATTCCAGCTAACCCCGGCAAGCACCGGAGCACGAAACTGCGGCAGCAGCAACGCCGGCCAGTACTGCCTGGTGGTGGGTGATCTAAGCATGCGGCATTACCTGTACGGTATTGCGGAGATGCCCAGCAAGTGGCACACCGAAGCACTCAAAGTACAAGCGATAGCAGCTCGAAGCTACGCTGCAGCCAAGATAAGTGAAAGGACCAGCTGGGGCGAACCTTTCGACATATACGGCACCCATAAAGATCAAGAATACAGAGGGTGGGACAAAGAATCCGAAGACCCCACTCTAAGAAACTGGGCTAGCGTTGTGGACAGCACTGAAGACATCGTCGTACTGTACACGCCAGAACCCGAAAAAGAAGACGTTAGCCCGCAACCTCGGGTTGCCACTACTTTCTACTCTGCCTCCAACGGCGGTCACGTGGCATCCCCCGAGGAACCGTGGAGCAATGCTTTGCCTTACCTGGAAGCCAAACCCGACACATACGATGCCGTTTTCGATGAGAACGGTGAGCCGCAAAACCCGTTTTACCAGTGGTTTCGCACGTACACTCACTCACAGGTTTCGCGCTGGCTCACCGAGTACGACATCGCAGACCTCGACGTGGGAAGCATATCCGACATACTCATAGAGAACGCGGGGCCATCCGGTCGTATAGATGATGCCCTGGTGACACTCGTAGGGTCGAAACGAACTCTAGAAGTACGCAAAACGGATAACACCCCTTATGGTTACCGCTTCTATTTTGCGTTGCTGAAGGGATGCAGGGCAACTCCAGGATGTAAGCCGATGCTGTCTACAAAGATAGTGCTGACCGACGGAATGCCAGACATCCCCTACGACGACACGAGCCACTATGATCCCTACGACGAAATCCCCGCATCCGATGAGCTGGCAGAGTTTAGCCATTTAACCAGGTTCAACCCTCACTACCTCGCGGACGAGAAGCATCTGCTGGCAAAATACAGCATACATAGCTTTCCTTTCAGCGACGTACAGCACGACTCACCCTACGGACCAGCGGTGGTTTGGATGTTGAACTCCGGAATCACTACCGGCACCACCGACACGACATTCTCGCCTGAGGATACGGTCACCAGGGTGCAGTTCGCCACCTGGTTGTGGCGTTTTGCAGGGAAAATCGAGTTTGAAGACAAAACCAACGACTTCATCGATTTGGAAGGCTATAGCGATAGCAGCGACAGTGACGACACCCTCGAAACAGATGCCGATAACCCGTTGAGTGATTTTCAGAAGGCCGTAACCTGGATGACCGAAAATCTTATAACCGACGGCTGCGAGGCTGATCGTTTCTGTCCTCGCGAACCTCTGACAGCCGCTCAGATAGCAGCTTTTCTCTGGCGTTTTGCGGGCAGTACGCCAAGCTCGGGGGAGCCGATAATTTTTGTGGATGCCGAAGCGAAAAGCTACTATTTGGAACCTCTACGTTGGATGCTGCGTTGGGATTTGTGGGTGAACGAAAACTTTGAAAGCCCCAGCCACAAGGACTTCTATTTCTACCCCCACTCACCTGTAAGCCGTGCTCAGGTAGCTGTTTACTTATGGAATCTCGCTGGTCAACCCGACGCTTTCACTCCCGCCAGATATTTGCCTCCATTCATGCTGTAGCCTTCTCCAGTAGACTTTTCCCCGCTCCAGTAGTCTCTCCTCCAGAACATTCAGCTCGCTACAATCGTTGACAAGCCCAGCTGACAGTCCGATAGTCCGTCGTTTGCATACACGATCACAAGCTTGCGTACAAGACCACAAAAGTTCTGGCTTGCCTTTTGCAGCAGCCGCAGTCTTTACATAATCGACGCGGTCTCGTTGTTTGCTTTGATGGCTGCCATCACTACTGCACGTTTCAGCTTCAACTGGCCGACCTACCCTACAGCCCATTATGCTGTTGGCTTTGCGATAGCCACCGTATTGCATGTGATCACCTACTATTTCGGTGGACTTTACGAAAACGAGCAGCGTTTAGGATATCCCTCGCAGCTTCCTAAAGCTGCTTTGCTCAATCTGCTGGCTGTAGGAGCTGACGGCCTAGTAGCGTTGCTCACAGGCCGATATTTGATGCCTAGAGCTAATCTGCTTGTGCTGCTTTGCACTGGAAGCCTTCTTTTGGTGTTCAATCGTCACATGACCAGGCGGATAAGATCACGATACTCCGGCCAGCCCAAAATCCTGCTGATCGGTGAGCCCGATGATATCGAACTAGCCCGAAAACACTTGCAAGACGCTCAACCTGACGTGCAAATAGTAGGACATGCCGCTAATGACCCGCAAGTCATCTTAAGCGAGATCGAACGTCTCGAAGCCAGTGATGTGCTGCTGCTATCAGGTCAATCATTTGAAACGCTGTATCCTGACCCTTTAGCCGAGTTGCAGAATCGAAAGGTTGGAGTTTATCAGCGCATAACTTCTTCCGACACACTCCTGGGGCTGCGGCGGGTACGCCAGATTGGTGGAATGCCTTTTGTGGTGTTAAGAGCACATGCCCTACCGGTATGTCGACTGCGCTTCAAACGCTTGTTGGATCTTCTATATCTGCTGCTACTTTCACCATTGTTTCTGCCTTTAACAGCTGTCGTTGTGATCTGGGTACGCATACGGGCAGGTGCTGGTGTGATCTATCGTCAACCTCGGGTGGGATTCAACGGCGAAGTGTTCACCACATTCAAATTCCGTACCATGATCGCAACCGCCGAACAGGCTGGTAGTCCTGTTTTAGCGTCTCGCGACGACCCGAGGATAATAGCCGGTCTGGGTTGGCTGAGACGTGCCCATCTTGACGAGCTGCCGCAACTGTGGAACGTTTTCAGGGGTAGCATGTCTATAATCGGGCCTCGCCCTGAACGCCCGGAAATGGTGACTGCACTATCGAAACAAATACCCGGTTACAACCGTCGTCATGATGTCCCGCCAGGTATCACCGGTTTAGCCCAAACCCAAGCCCACTACCAAACCGACGCGGTTTACAAACTAGGTTACGACCTTCAATATGTTGTGAACTGGTCGCCCGTTCTCGACTGGGAGATAATGCTCAAAAGCCTGCTTGTGATGGCACGAGCATCAGGACAATGAACAGCAGTACCAGCGAAGCCACTGCCAGAGCAGGCGATGATCAAACCGGTGGTGACAATGTTGGAACCACGAATGCACGAGACCACCGAATGGCGTGCGGTCTCGCCAATACCTCAACCGGTGGCAGCGATGCTGGAGCCGGTGATGGAGGTGATGACAGCCCTGATACTGTGTTCAGCACTGTTTGGCCGTCAGTGTCGGTGGTGATACCCGCCTACAAATGCGCATCACATATCAGAGGCTGTGTCTCAGCGGTAGCAGCTCAAAAATACTCAGGCCATATCGACATCACGGTCGCTCTGGCACAATCGCCAGACAACACCGAACAAACACTCGCGAAGACTGTGCGTGAAATTGCTGTGGTAGCACCGAAACTGCCCATAAGAATAGTGGACAACCCTCATATCAGCACTTCAGCAGGACTTAACACCGCTATTGCCAATAGTCGCGGACAGATAATAGCAAGAGTAGACGCTCAGTCTCGGATACCTCCCAACTATATTCAACAGGCCGTGACTACCATGCTTCGAACCAAAGCAGCCAACGTCGGCGGAGTGCAGAGGCCTAGCGTGTCAAAACCCAGCGCGCGTAGTCCACTACCTGCACAGACCGGAAAAGCCTCAGCCACTGCGATCGCAGCAGCACTGTCGTCTCCTTTCGGTGGAGGGCCTGCTGCATATCGACAAGCAGCCCGCACCCTCACACAGAGAAAACTCACCTCCGGTAAACTGCGTGAAAAACCCGCAGCGCAACAACATGGTCGTGGCGACAACAAAGCACTCTCCGCTCAGCAACATCATCGTGATTTTGCCTCGACTAATGCCATCCCCGAGCCGGACAACGCACTCTCCGCTCAGCAACATCATCAGTATCCGCTGAGCACTGTGCGGCAGTGCAACTATGACCGTTGCGGTGGGCACGCTGTTGACACTGTCTACCTTGGTGTGTTCAACCGTCAAGCCTTGCAATCCGTTGGGGGTTTCGACGAATCCCTGATGCGCAACCAAGACTACGAACTGAACTGGCGTTTGCGGCGAGCAGGATACGTTGTATGGCTCGACCCTTCTCTCGTAGTGGACTACACGCCACGTGACAATTACCGGGATTTAGCTACCCAATATTTCCGTTATGGAGCCTGGAAACGTGCTGTGCTGCTTCGTCATCCGAAATCACTCAAACTGCGTCAGCTCGCCGCTCCTCTGCTGCTCATTGCGACCGTAATATCGGGCATGGAGCTAGCACGTAAACGTCTTAGAGGCACTGTAGTGCCTTTGCTGTACATATCAGCCTGCATACAAGCCGCTTTCAAGTTGCGTTTCACGCTTCCAAAAGTGAAAGACCGTTTCAGGGCCGGATGGACTTTCAGTGTGATCCATTTCTCATGGGCCAGTGGTTTCCTAGTTGGCCGCACCCGCAGCACGCCTCACATTCAATAGCCCGCCTCCTCTTACCCACTTTTACTCTGACTTCGAGTCGACCGAACAGGACGGGGGTATGGGTTCTGTCAGCTGGTTATGGAGCTACTTTGCAACAGCCCATGGCTATCGGCCTTCGCATGATGGGTTCTGTCAGCTGGTTATGGAGCTACTGCTACTCCGTCGGGCCGTGTATAGGTGTATCCGGTCGGTGTCTATCGCTGTCGGCGTTGAGAGCCAGTCGCTAATTCGGAGTGGTCGTAGCTGTGTTACGGGCCAGCGATGCGACTAGTTTCTCCACCCGAACCGGGTCACGCCCGCGGTCTTGACCTGTGTGTCCGCCAATGTAGCGATTAAGGAGTTAAAGTGTAGCAATTTCTTCAAGCAGGTATCCGGACGCACACTACCTCGACAGTAATCTACTACCATCCACAACTCAGTTGCAAGCAATTTCAGTAATTTTCATGTATAATAAATATTTATTATATAAAACTGTTTGACAGTAAGCTCAGCCTGGCAGACACGGGAAGGCTTGAATATGACGGGAGATAGAATATAATGGTAGTAACACCGAAAACGGAGTTAGAACGAATAGAACTAACCAGTCAGCTCACAGAAACCCTCGGTGCAGACACAGCAAGAAACCTCATGGCGCATATGGCCCCGATCAACACCGAACAACTCGCCACGAAAGATGACATGTCCACGGTGAAAAACGATGTAGCCACACTGAAAGATGACATGTCCACGGTGAAAGACGATGTAGCCACACTGAAAGACGATGTAGCCACACTGAAAGACGATGTAGCCACACTGAAAGACGACATGTCCACGGTGAAAAACGATGTAGCCACACTGAAAGACGATGTAGCCACACTGAAAGACGACATGTCCACGGTGAAAGACGATGTAGCCACACTGAAAGACGACATGTCCACGGTGAAAAACGGCCTGATTTTGGTAAAAAAAGACCTCGAAATGGTCGAAACCCGTCTAGACACCAAAATCGAACGACTGGACAACAAACTAACCACCAAAATCGAACGACTAGACACGAAAGTTGACGCTGGATTCAAAGAAATCTACAGCGAAATGACCCTTCAATACGCTCAGCAATCCAAAAAAATCTTTACAATAGGACTCAGTCTAGCACTCCCAACCTGGCTGGCACTCATCGCACTAATGATCGACTTCGTGTAAAATATATTCCATGCTGGCAACAGCTACCCCATGCCAGTAACAGTGCCAAAAAACAACCGGTACAGCCTTGAAACAACACGAACACCCCTCGCCTTCCACCCCTCTACAACAGCCCGTAAACATTTACTGGTCAGGTTGAGCGATTATAAGAGGTGGACTTGTTTTCCAGTAAATGGAACTGGCATAAAACCGACTGGCAGATTATCCTGGTATCTGCTGCTTTGCTGGTTTTTACGAATGGGCCAGTGTTTTTATTTTCTAGACGCGTAGTTGATCGCACCGGGCTCTGGGAAGACTTAGCCGTATGGCCGTTCCTAGCAGCAGCCGCAATCAGCTCAGCTGTTTTGGCTGTTTTTTCTTTACGCCGTGGAGATTTGCAGTGGTCGCGAACTTTGTCAAACACAAGCCTCTCCCAGAAATACCAAGAAAGAACCAAACAGCAAGAGCCTACGAAACCTGGGGCCGGGATCAACACCCACGGTGATGACGGGGAACAGAAACCAATCAAACAGCAAGAGCCTACGAAACCGCTAGTATCACGAACTGCTGCGGTGGCTGTGTTCTGCTATCCTTTGACCGCAATGGTTTCAACGTTTTGGAGTTTCAACAGCGAGAAAACCTTGTGGAGGTCAACGATCTATGTGGGTATGACACTGTTGGCGTTTGTCATCGCTGGTTTCAACTATCAGAAACTAGGTAAAACGTTAATGGTCGTAGCTGGTGCTGCTGTGGCTAGCAGTTTGCTTCTAGTGTCGCTGAAGCCTGAAATCGCGGTTGATCTCAACGGTGACTGGCGTGGTGTTTACACGAACCGCAACTCGTTAGGCCCTCTAGCTGCTATAGGAGTGATCGTAGGACTTTACGCATTATTCAACAAAGTCAACAACAATGACAACAAAATCCGTAGCAACGCCCAACAAGACACCGCACATCACAAACCGCAACACGTCACGTTGAAACAAACACTAAACCGGCGTTTACGACGAGTAGGCCTGATACAAACAACGAGGATGAGCAGGTCTGGGAACAGGCCATGGCAACAAAACCTCTGTTTGCGGCTGGCTGGCCTGATACTGCTGTTAGCGTCTTCAGTGGCTATGGTAGGAGCGGGTAGCCGTACAGCCTGGCTTGCTTTGCTTGTCGCTGTAACTGTAACATCAGCACTGCTTGCCTATCACCGTTCAAGCAACTTTATCGAGCAACTACATCGCAACTGTCAGAAAGACAAACACCCAGCAAAAAACAATCCCTTGAATTGGCAGCCTCGCACGCACAGGCGGCTGCTGGTAGCGACTGCGGTTTTCGCATCGATCACAGCCGTAGTTGTCGCAGTGTTCGGCGTAACAATCCTCTGGGATGAAAGCACTTTTGTTCAGCGGCGCACTATCTGGCGGCTGGTATGGGATCTCATCTTGGACAAACCTTTAACAGGCTACGGCTTTTTCATGTTTTGGGAAGAATCAGAACTCACCGAATCACACGAGCTTCTACGGCGTGGAAGCGCGCACAACAGCCTACTGGAAACAGGATTGGGGCTTGGCATCATCGGTGTGGCACCGTTTGTGATAATAGTATTTTTAGCGGCCTGGAACGCTCTAGGAGACCTACGCAAGAGGCCTGCTGCTGATACTTGGATGTGGGCTGCAATGGTGCTTTTCCTGTTGATAGAAAACATTACAGAAAGCTTTATTCTGTGGTTTTCTTACAATTGGATACTGCTGATGGCCGCCGCTATACGCGCCTCACAACCAACCCGAAATCAGGCAGAATCCCCAAACAACGCTCAGCAGGCAGTGAGCTCTTCTACCAACTCGACTAGCGGTTCGGTGAAGTGGCGTAGCAGGGGTTCACCTGTAGATGCCAGTGTTGTGCAATCCAAGGCAGAATAGGCTGGCCTGGTAGCAGCGTGAGGTTGCGGCGGGCTGCTAGTGGTTGTCGGTAGCACCCTGTCTGTGTCTTCTCCGGCTGCTCTAGCAACAGCACAGGCTAGATCGAAACGGCTTACCACACCCTGGTTAGCCACATGAAACAATCCGGTCACACGTTCGCGTGTCAACCGCAACAACACCGAAGCCAGGTCAGCAGCAGACGTGGGACACGCAACCAGGTCGGTAACGTAATACAACACTTTCCCGCTGCGCAGCTGTGTCAGCACAGCCTTGACCATGTTGGAACCGTAAGCCCCGAAAACCAGTGATGTGCGAACAACTGTCGCAGACAAACCTTGGCTGGTGTTGCCTGCTTGTAATGCTTGATGTAATGTTTTTTCTGCTGCGAGTTTAGACTGCCCGTAAACCGATAACGGATTGGTGGGGTCGCTTTCCGTGTAAGGTTCTCGTTTGGTGCCGTCGAATACGTAGTCGGTGGAAATTGTTGTCAGGTGTGCTCCTATACCAACGCACGCTTCAGCCAAATGCGCAGTCCCTGAAGTGTTCACGCTGAAAGTGCCGTCACGGTCGTTTTCACAATTGTCTACAGCAGTTTTTGCAGCACAGTTGACCACAGCATCAGGGCGTTCTGCGGTTATTCTTTCCATCACCGCACTACGGTCACTCACATCCAAGGCTTCACGGTTCAATGCTACGACGATGTCACGTTCACCGTGCAAATCCCAAGCCCGCACCAGCTCTGAGCCAACCTGACCGGAGGCACCTGTGATAAGAATTCTCATGGCTCACACCGAAGCAATTCTTGTCTGCGAGGTTCCCACCACCAAAGGTTATCGCGATACCATTCAACAGTTTGAGCCAATGCTCGATCAAATTCATATTGGGGTGCCCAGCCCAACGATCTTATTTTCGAGCTGTTCAAAGAATAACGCTGATCATGGCCCAAACGATCTTCCACAACCATGATCAACTCCTCGTCGCCCTGTTCGCTGCCACTTTGCTTCTGGACACCGTCGGTATGACTTACTCGTTCGCCCATGATCAACTCCTCGTCGCCCTGTTCGCTGCCACTGCTACTTCTTCCAGGTTGAACGGTGGTTTTGCGATCAACAGGGGGTTCGCAGAGTTTCATCAGTTTTTCTGCTAGGTCACGGTTGGTTAACGCGTTGTCACTGCTGATGTTGTAGACTTCGCCTGGTTCTCCCGATAGTAACACCATATGTATGGCAGCGCAATTATCTTGCACGTAACACCAGTCGCGCATGTTGGTTCCATCACCGTATAGGGGCATGGGTTCGCCGTAAAACAGGTTGGTCACAAACAGGGGGATCACTTTTTCAGGAAACTGATACGGCCCGAAAATGTTAGAAGAACGCGTCAACATAAGGTTAAGACCGTATGTGCGGTGATATGACTGTGCTATATGATCGGCAGCCGCTTTAGAAGCAGCGTACGGTGAGGTAGGCCGCAGAGGCGATTGCTCAGTGAACGAACCTTCAGAAATCGAGCCGTATACCTCGTCTGTGCTGACATGGACAAAACGTTTCACCCCTGAACGGCGAGCCACATCACACACGACATTAGTGCCGAAACAGTTGGTGCGCACGAATGCGTCGGGGTTCGCTATGGACTTGTCAACATGACTTTCAGCAGCCAAGTGGACTACCATGTCACATCCTTGCATGGCCTGGGTGACAGCTTGCCGGTTACACACATCACCACGCACGAAAGTGACCCGGCAATCGTCCAAGACTCCTTTCAGAGTGTCGAGGCCACCAGCGTAAGTGAGGGCATCATACACCACAATGTGCTCTACCGTCGTTTCCTGCAGCAACCAACGCGTATAATTAGACCCTATGAAACCGGCACCGCCAGTGATGAAAAGGCGCGAAACCTCAAACATTCACACGCTCACCCTCAGAGTCATCCACCCGCCAGGCCGCCCCCGTGATCACAAGTCCCGAAACCTCAAACATTCACACGCTCACGGGTCATACTAAATGCAGGCAGTGCAGGAGAATCGACTGTAACAAACATTCACACGCTCACGGGTCATACTCGATCCTGCCAGTATGGCTTGAGATGATCGAGTATTGCTGACTTGTGAGGATTAGCTTGATCTCGATCTGATAGTAGAGGCCTGCTGATACCCCAGTCGGCTGCTATTTCAGGGTCGTTCCACGCCACCCCTAATTCGTCGGCCGGATCATAGTAAGCGTCCACAAGGTAAATGACAGTGGTATCGGTGAGTGATGCAAAACCATGAGCCACACCAGGCGGAATGTACACACCTGCGTGTTGCGTCTTACTGCTCTGCTGTGGCCTATGAGCAAACTGCGATTTGCTATTAGGTCGCGGTTTACCACCTAGCTTGACGTTTGCATCGAAGCTGGTCGGATTATCACTGTTGGAAGCATCGAGGCCAAGGTTTGTGGATGCGTCACGTTTGAAATCCGTTACAGTGCCAAGGTCGGTTATCCAGGTGTTGCCTTCGGTTGGTGATCCCATCCTGAGATCGTGCAATACTACGCGTATGGTACCGTACGGCACATACCAATAGTCTGATTGACGCAGATGGTAATGCAAACCCACCACACAACCGGCATGGCGGTCGCAGCGGTTGGCTTGCACCATTTCACTCCCAGATGGAAACCATTCACTCCGGTAGGTTTCCACGAAAAAGCCTCGAGAGTCGACGTGAGGTTCAAGATACACCAAAAAGGCATCTGCTATTGTTACGAGCTGCCTAACTCTACTTGGCATTGGTCTCCTATCATTAAGCGCACTACGAGATTAGTATCTCCAGCCTCAGCCCCAGCATTCCTGACACCACATCCGATATGAGCATGACGACCTATCAGTGAGTCGACTATGTGTTTTGTGTCAACGATCTTTGTGCCTGCCATTATTACCGAATTACCAACTGAGCTGCTAGTGATCTCGCAGTGTTCCGCTACTGATACGTAAGGGCGGATGTGTGAATCGACTATGCGCGTTCCAGCCCCTACCACAGCAGGCCCTTCTATTACACTGTCAACCAGCTCAGCATCTGCATGAAGAGCCACGCGACCAGTAATTCGTGAAGTGGTGTCAACCTTGCCTTGCACGTCGTCTGCGATGGTATCGAGAACAAGACGGTTACATTCGAGTAACGGGTCTTTTTTTCCTGTGTCTATCCACCAGCCTTTCAGAATTTCGTGGTCTACCCGGTAGCCATTGTCGATGAGCCATTCGATAGCGTCTGTGATCTCCAGTTCTCCCCGCTTTGAAGGTCGCACTGAAGCCACTGCAGAATGGATCGAACGGTCAAACAGGTAAACCCCTACTAACGCCAAACTGCTAGGAGGATCAGCCGGTTTTTCAACCAAGCCCACCAATCTGCCCTGATCGTCGAATTCTGCTACACCAAAAAGTCGAGGATCAGACACCGTGGTAAACAAAATGCGGGCAGCTGGTCGCTGCTGTATCTGCTGGCCTGTAGGGCGGTTTTCTCTCCAGCCTGTAGGATAGCCTGCTCGGGATGCTTCAAAGCGTTTCACGAAACCTTGAAGGCCTTGTTGCAGGATATTGTCCCCAAGATAAAGGACAAACGGATCATCATCGAGAAAGTCACGTGATATCAACAGGCAATGGGCTATGCCTTTCGGTTTATCTTGCGTTATCCAGGAGATTGACACACCAAAGCTTGAACCGTTTCCCACTGCGGCTTGTATTTCACTCCCAGTGACAGGTGAAATGACTATACCGATATCGGTTATACCAGCAAGTGCCATAGCATCAATCGCGTAAAACAACACAGGCCTGTTGGCCACTGGTACTAGCTGTTTAGCACGTGTGTGGGTTATAGGCCTTAAACGAGTACCTGAACCGCCGCTAAGTATAAGCCCTTTCATTATCTTTCACTCTACATCATTACGATTTTCTGATAGCAATTCAAACTCACTGAAAGTTGCTTTCAAAGCATCGAAAACCAATAGACGTCCCACCAGTGGATCACCGATCCCGAGTATCAGCTTGAGTGCCTCCAATGTTTGAAGCGTTCCAACGATACCAGGTAAAACTCCTAGTACACATACTTTCGAGTAGTCATCATCTTGAGCGTTTTGTGATGATATGGACACCAAATCCCTGAAAGTAGGTCCTTTGCAGGGATCAAATACTGTCACCCGTCCTTCAAAACGTCTTACTGAACCATGCACCACCGGAACTCCTAGTCTTACCGAGACATCATCGAGCAGATAATGGCCCTCCAAGTTGTTGCATCCGTCTACTATCACGTCGTAGCCGCTCACTATGTCAGCAACATTGTCAGCCTGCAACCGGATGTCGTATGTGACGACATCCACTCCAGGATTCAAACCGGTAACAGCCTTTTCAGCGGAGTCAACCTTGCGTTCACCCACATCATAATGACTGTGCATGACTTGTCTCTGCAGATTCGACAGATCGACGCTGCCCATGTCGACAACGCCAAGCTTACCCACACCAGCTGCAGCAAGATAAAGAGCAGCAGGTGAACCGAGTCCACCCGCACCAAGCAACAGTACTTCAGCATCCAACAGCTTAGCCTGTCCTTCTTCACCAATTTCAGGTAGTGTGAGATGGCGAGCGTAACGATTGCATTGATCTGAGGTGAGTACGCGGGGCTTATAGCAGGATCTACCCTCATCGCGCCACTGTTGAAAACCACCGTCTACGGACACCACCCTTGTGTAGCCCAGCTCCTGCAAAGTTGCAGCTGCAAGAGCAGAACGACCCCCGCTATTGCACACAGTCATAATCCGTGTCTTCCGATCAGGTATGTTTCCTTCAATATTGACTTCAAGTGTCCCCCGCGGAAAATTCAACGAACCTGGAATTGCTCCCAGTTGATACTCGCCGGGTTCCCGAACGTCTATCAGCAACCAACCTTCATCCAAGAATTCTGCTGCCTGAGACGTACCTATTTCATCAATATCCGCTTTCGCTCGACGAAGCATCTCACTGAAAGTACTCATACCAAAACCGTAACCGTTTCACATGGGATTCACTGGAAACAGCCGCAGCAAAATCGACACAAGTTCAACCGAGGGGGGAATCATATGCTTGAGTTCACAAATAGAACGAAAATAGCGACCCGTTGGCCAGTGACGTGGCTCTCGTGGCTAAGCTATCGCTTCACAGCCAACCCCACAGAGGCAGGACTAATTTTTCAGTGCACATCGAGTCTCTCCATCAACCGAGCCCTCCCATCAACCCAGAAGTACTACCCCCTAACCAAAGGTGTTCTCGTCAAACATGATATTAAAAAATCGTTGATTTATCAAAATTATTTTCAATACATTAATTAGTATTTAAATTATATATAATATATTTAAATACTGATAATAGTTAGAGGCTAGCACTCATAATTTGTATTGGAGGAGTAGTGTCAGTTGCAGTAGTCCATCCTGAAACTCTTATCCGTGCCAGCAAACTTCATATCACGGCATGGAACGATAAGTCAGTCGATCCTTACGGACACGACCCACGTTCAGCCTACGTTGAACAGTTCTGGCTAAGCACTTTAGGCCCTTCCACTACCTGGTTTTTGCGTGTCTGCGCTAAAAAACTCGATAGTAGCCCGAATGTTACAATAGATCTAGCCGATCTAGCTCAAACCCTTGGCATAGGCTACCGAAAACAAGCCAACAGTGCGATGGCACGTACTATTGTGCGTGCCTGCAAGTTTGGGATGGCACGACCAAAATCCGTAGACACACTAGCCGTGCGACAGCGGATACCGCCACTAACATACCGGCAACTAGAACGTTTACCCGCATCTTTGCGCCGCCTGCACGAAGAGTACGTCATCACCGATGTAGCCAACGAATACGTAAACGACAACAGACGGCGAGCGCGTCGCTTGGCTTTAGGGCTTGTTGAATGCGGAGACAGCCCCGACAACGCTGAACAGCAGCTAGGACATTGGCAATTTCAGCCTTCAGTGGCAGCCGACGCGGTGCGGTGGGCTTGGAAGCAGCATCGCCATACCAACCACAGCACCAAAATAGCATGATAGCTCTAGCAAGGCGAGACTACGATCTCTTCCACCAATCAGAGGCTAAACCCCCTTCCGCAGGTAGCTCTAGCAAGGCGAGACTACGATCTCTTCCACCAATCTGGGGTAGCCCTGCTTTGTGGCGCGAAGAACTTAGGCCACTATGAGATCCCAAGGCAAGTACACGACTAGCCCTGCTTGTGTTGTGAAAAACTGGTCAGCAGCTTTACTAAAGTGCGCACGCCAAAACCAGTGCCGCCTTTACATATTTCACCGTCTTCGTCATCGACAAAAGCGGGACCTGCGATATCCAAATGCGCCCAAGGAATATTCTCGTCTACAAAATGCTGAAGAATCAGACCAGCGGTCAAAGCACCACCTTCGATCTGTCCCATATTTTTGATATCAGCCACATCCGATGCAAACTGTTTCTCATAATCAGCAGGCAACGGTAGCGGCCAAACCCTTTCACCAGCAGCATCAGCAGCATCTCGTACTTGCTTTATCCATGTTTCGTTATTACCCATCAAACCAGCTATTTTAGGGCCCAACGCCACCATGCAAGCACCGGTGAGTGTAGCCAAATCAACGATAGCATCGGGTTTGTCTTCTGATGCTAAAGACAGCGCATCAGCGAGAATGAGACGGCCTTCAGCATCAGTGTTGGCTACTTCGATGGTTTTACCGTTGCGAATCGTAAGAACATCACCCGGACGTGTTGCATCACCACCGAGCATGTTGTCTGTAATGGGGAGATAAGCTTCAACACATACTTGAGCATCAACAGCCGGAAGCACAGACATAACCCCTACTATCGCCGCAGCACCGGCCATATCCATTTTCATGGTCATCATCGGTTTGCTGCGTTTTATGCTCAACCCCCCCGAATCGAAGGTGATACCCTTACCCACTAGAGCAATCTTCGGTAAAGAAGTGTTCGTGTCTTTGGAGTGAGGATTGTAGGTGATACGCACAAACCTAGGCGGTTGCGTGCTGCCACGGTTGACACCCAGCAGACCTCCAAGTTTTTGTTTTTTGATGTCTTGCTCGTCCCATACTTCATACCGTAATCCTGACTCTCGAGCTACCTCAACTGCTCGACTGGCAAAAACGGTAGGAGTCAATGAACCGCCCGGCTCGTTCACCAGATCACGAACCAAGCACACCGCTGCAGCTATTGCAGTCCCCTTGGCTACGGCATCCACAGCAGATTTTGAGTCGCTACCCACGATCTCCACATGACTTAGTTGAGGCCGCTCCGAGCTATCATCAGCAACTATCCCACCATTGGAGATATCCCTCGAGGTTATGTCAGGCTGAGCACTGCTAATCTCAGACCTGTAACGCATGAAACGGTAAGAGCCTAGAATGATGCCTTCCACAAGAGCCTGACATCCATTGGCAATGCCAATACCGAGAGCATCCACGGTTTCCATGTTCACCGCTACACGCGTGTGACGCTTCCAGCTGCGAGCAGCTGCTGCCCCCACCCGGCGCAGAATAGCAGTAGACACCTCAGATGCCCGTCCCAATCCCACCAACCCCAGGATGCTGCTACCCTGATACGACTGACTGTGAACCTGGCAGCTCTTACCAGTGAATCCCGAGGATTCCAACATCATCCTATCAACACCCACATTCTCAAGCCCAGCTTGAACCGACTCAGCGGTTACCAAAACAATAGTGGCTTCTACTCGCGAGGATGCCGAACGGACTGCACTGCAAGTTACCGATACGGATTCTGTCGACATGATTCTCCTAGATTAGGACTGGCAAACACCGATTACAGGACTGGCAAACACTCCGTTCACAGCATTTCGCCACGTTTGACTATCACGTGGTCGATTATCCCATAATCCTTGGCCTCAGAAGCTGTAAACCAACGGTCACGGTCTGAGTCTTTTTCTACCTGCTCTATAGTTTGGCCTGTGTGGTGGGCTATACGCTCCTGCAACATCCGTTTAGTGTAAGCGATCTGTTCTGCCTGTATGGCTATCTCTGTGGCTTGACCACGCACCCCTCCAGTGGGTTGGTGCATCATCACCCGAGCATGTGGCAGTGCGTAACGTTTACCCGGAGCTCCGGCACAAAGCAGAAACTGCCCCATGGAAGCACCCAAGCCGATGCATATGGTACCAACATCCGGCTGTATGAATTGCATAGTATCGTATATCGCCATTCCCGCTGTCACTGAACCACCGGGGCTATTGACATACAACCAGATCGGCCGAGAAGAATCCAAACCTTCAAGATATAAGAGTTGAGCCATTATGAAGTTGGCTAGCTCGTCATCTAGTTCCGCTCCAAGCATGACTATGCGGTCTCGCAGAAGACGGTTGAAAACTTGGCTTTGAGTGTTGACTGTTGTATTCTCTGCGGGGTTTGAGGCTTCAACGTTGTTTGAAATTTCCATTCCAGGGGTTAAAACCTCGTTTTCACTGGATAGTGAACCAACATAATTATCAAGACTAGAAAACATGAGGCCTATCATATAACTTTTGAACATGCGACTCAAACTTATAAGTTCTACGACTCGCAACTCATGGCATTCGAATTCATGTTACAACCGCCCTAAGTCACTCCACAATTGAAGTTGTGCCACAATTGTCTCATATAGTTGTTAGCCTGGATTTTACGCGGACGTGGCGGAATTAGGCAGACGCGCTGGGTTTAGGTCCCAGTACCTTTGGCAGGTGTGGGGGTTCGAATCCCCCCGTCCGCACATTTCTCTTTGAGAAGATCAGCTAAAGCTCTCAAAGCTCGACCTCTATGGCTGAGTCGGTTCTTCTCTGCTGCTTTCATTTCAGCGAAGGTACGCCGATCACCTTCTGCGGGTATGAATATACAGTCATATCCAAAGCCTGCTGAACCACGTTCTTCAGTGGCAATCCAACCCTCGACGCTGCCTTCTGTTGTGAGTTCTGAACCGTCCGGCCAACAAACAGCGATGACCGTGCGAAATCTGGCTCCACGAGCCGAAACCTCCACATCCTTCAAATCTCGCAGAAGCTTGTTTATGTTGTCTGTGTCGGTAGCGTCAAGCCCCGCGTATCGAGCCGAGAAAACACCTGGAGCACCGTTGAGGGCTGCTACTTCTAATCCAGTGTCGTCAGCCACCGCAGCAGCCCCTGCGAATCTGCTAACAGCCCGTGCTTTCAGCAGCGCATTGCCCTGCAAATCCGGCGCGTTCTCTTCAACTTCGCCCATCCCCTCGGGCCGGGACAGGATCATCGCAACATCTTCCAGTATTACCGCTATCTCTGCAGCTTTATCAGGGTTGGTACTAGCACACACCAATTGCAGCATTCTCCCATCACTGTTCATGTCATTATTCGTATTTGCTCTCAATTCACGCTCCCCAGGCTCATCATCAAAATCAAAGTAGCGTCACCTCCTAAAGACCGTATCACACACGGCGCGGGTAGTTGCCACTGGTGTGTTGAATGTCACTGGTGCCAGTGGTTGTCATGGCTGTAGCCGCAGCATCAGCGTACAGCTGATATTTGGGTGTGTTGAATGTCACTGGTGCCAGTCTGATGTGGCGGACGTGGTTCTGGTGGATCAGCCAGCAACCGTCTTTGCATTTCCACAATCTCAGCTATTCCACTAGCAGCCAGGTTCAACAGCTGGTCGAGTTGTGCTCGTGTGAAAGGTTCACGCTCAGCGGTGCCTTGCACTTCTATCAGCCCTCCCGACCCCGTCATCACCACATTGAAATCCACATCAGCGTTTGCATCTTCCAAATAGGGCAAATCCAAAACAGCAACACCATCCACTATTCCTACACTGATTGCCGCACATTCATCCAATAGTGGAAGAACTTCCAACTCATCAGCGCGGACCAGTCGGCTGACAGCATCATGCAGAGCCAGGAAACCACCACACACGGAGGCGGTGCGGGTGCCGCCATCAGCTTGCAGCACGTCACAATCTATGATCACCTGACGCGCACCTAAAGCCTTAAGATCTGTAACCGCACGTAAAGACCGACCGATAAGTCTCTGAATCTCTTTAACACGTCCACCAGCACGACGAGATACACGTTCAAATGAAGAACCAGGCAGCATCGAATACTCAGCAGTAACCCAACCAGTGTTATCCCCACCAAGCCATTTAGGAGTTCCATCAATAACCGATGCCGTGCACAGAACCTTCGTGTCACCAAACACCGCTAGAACCGATCCGTCAGCCATCATCGTGTAATCACGCTGAAACTTCACAGGCCTCAGCTCATCTACACGTCGGCCATCACTGCGACATTCAAAACTCATTGGAATTCACACATTCTCAACTCCAGGCCATAGCACGGACTGGTAAGTTCGCCTCCTACCGCAACAACCGAACTCCATCCCATCGGCCTCATCGACGGGCTGTCTCATAGTTTCCCCATAGCTTCATAGCCGATGCACACAAAACTGTCTGAAAGCCTGTTGGTGGGCTACCGAACACACAATAATCTCTAATCTCTGACTGCCACCCATGCTCTGATTACTTGTGCGGAAAGTACCCACGCTCTGGCTTATCGGTGCTCTGGTCGTCCATGTCCTGTTACCCGGATTGTTCATCTCCAACCTGACAAAACTATACTTACACACAACAAGATATCACAACTTTCGCGATTCTTACTCTACCTGCACTCTACTGGCTTCCACTTTCGCAACAGGCATCGGGACCAGTAAACATCGGAGTAACCATCCGGCATATATTACGAGCACGCTGAGCAGACTCTGCCATAACACTCTGCCACAACTTGGACTCAACCACAACAGCAGCGGGCGGTCTTACCGACACTTACACATTCAACACCAGGCCAGGGCGTGCCACTTCAACCGATCCCCGAAATATCGAAGAGGCTTCAGCAGTCTGCTCATCAGGATCACAGCAAGGTGCCACATGCGTAATGACCAGCCGTTGAATACCCGCAATCGTAGTAGCATCAACCGCTTCCCGCGGGGTCATATGCAGATTGCTACGCCTATTACAAGTAGCTGAATGGGAAGCCTCGCACATAGCTAAATCGATATCTTCACCCAACGAACGAAAATCCCAACCAGGACCAGTGTCAGAGCTGAAAGCAAAAGAACGCCCGCCCACTGAATCAACCCTAACCGCATAGGTTTCAGTCCTACCATGCCTTGTTCTAGAAAAACGCCAACGCTGATCACCAATAGAAGCCTCTGAACCGCTCTTGATGTCTTGACCCGGCAATGAAGAAGATCCACGATCTTCAACAAGCGACCCCCCAACTGGAAGCGACCTCCAAAACCACTTTAAAACCGGCTTTGGCCTACCACTAACATCTACGAGTTGGTCGACTATTCCATAGTGTGATTCTGAAGGAAGCCCGACATCGTATAGAGCGCGGATTGCAACACGCTGGACACTTAGACGGAAGTAAAGCCACCTTGTCTGTCCCGTGAGATAAACAATGGGCCGTTCCTCAAAATCCCGAGGGTGAAACCACTTGTATGCCGTGTGGATCATCGGTAATTCGAGCCAGTGGTCGCCGTGGGCGTGCGTGATGACAATAGCCGTCAAATCATCAAAACTCGTAGCCTCCTGCAGAGGCCCTAAAACACCCGGCCCACAATCGAGCAACACCGTGGCTCCTGGACTCTGCACCAGATATCCGCTGCATGGATTACCCGGAGCAGCATAAGAGCCACTACAACCCAGGACCCTTACCGTAAGATCCGAATTGTCCAAGCTTAAAACCATACGCCCTTCAACGTGTTTCCTTGAACTCAGCGGGATTTGAACCGGTCATTCAGAAACCAGTATCAGAACCATACACCTTTCAACGTGTTTCCTTGAACTCCACGTGTTTGCGTATCACCGGATCGTATTTCTTGAGAACGATACGTTCTCGGGTGTTGGTCTTGTTTTTGGTTGTCACATACGTGTAACCAGTACCCGCAGTGGATTTCAATTTGATTATAGGTCTTTTGTCACTAGCCATAGGTCAGACTCTCCTACCGTTACGACGCATCTCAGCTACCACGCTTTCAATGCCACGCTTGTCTATAGTTTTAACAGCCTTAGTGCTCAGATTCAGCTTGATCCAACGCTTCTCACTGGGCAGATAGTAGCGTTTTGTCTGCACGTTAGGGTTCCAACGGCGGTTAGAACGCCTATGCGAGTGCGACAACCTCTTGCCAAACTGCGGCTTTTTACCTGTTACGTCACAAACTTTTGACATGATGGAACTCCTAACAAAAGAAACCTTCGCCACCTATTTCGATTAGCACCCATTTTGAATTATTTTGAATCAGCAAGTTTTCAATCAGACTAATGGATTTTTGAGCAGTTGACTATCCTTACAGGCTCTACATAAGAATAAACCATAAATTGAATGCAGAACCAGAAACTAATATGGAATATGGCTAGAACACAAAAACCACTTTACGTTCCCGTGAAAGCGAAAACACTGGCTTTGAACCGCCGTGCGAGACGTGACTACGACATAATCGAAACATTGGAAGTAGGTATTGTGCTTTACGGCAGTGAGATTAAGTCTTTACGCGAAAACCAAGTGCAAATAGATAAAGCATGGGCCCACGTTCGAGACAACGAACTATGGCTGCATAATCTGCATATATCTCCCTATTCTCATAGCGTAGCTTATGCTCCTGAGTCAGATCGAGTTCGTAAGCTTTTAGCCCATAGACGTGAAATTTCGAACCTGCAAAATAGTATCAACCAAAAACGGCTCACTCTTATTCCATTGGCACTTTATCTGAGGAATAGGCGTGCGAAATTGACGCTAGCATTAGCAAAAGGACGCAAACAAACCGACAAACGACAGCAACTAGCACAGCGTGAAGCAGAACGTACTATAGCTGAAATCCAGCGACACCAACACTAACGAAACTGTAAACCAGGCATTATGGAGTCAATCCGAGGCAAAATACTCGTAGCAACACCTAAATTGAATGACCCCAACTTCAATAAATCTGTTCTGGTGGTAGTTGAACACACCAGAGAAGGCGCATTAGGGGTAATGCTCAATCGACCCAGTCAATTCCCGGTTCGTCGCATTATCTCAAGTTGGCATAGGTTTGTAGCAGACCCAAAAGTAGTGTTTGTGGGTGGCCCGGTAAACCTTTCCTCACTCATTGGACTAGCTTCTGTAGCAGAAGATGATGAAAACATCAGTATCTCGAATGATTCTTGGAAGCCACTGACCGGACGAATAGGCACCGTTAACCTAGCAGTAAAGCCGGCATCAGTGGAGAAACTGGCAGAGGTCCGTATTTTTGCTGGTTACGCAGCGTGGGAACCAGGCCAATTAGAAGCGGAAATAACAGCCGACTCCTGGTTTGTGCTCAACTTGGCCAATTCAGATCCATTCACGACTTGTCCAGACGAACTTTGGTGGCAGGTTTTTGCCCGCCAAGAAGATACACAACTCAGACAGCTTCGTCTCTACCCCAAAAACCTTGCCAGCAACTAGCATTCCCACACAATCATCAGTACGTGTCATAGGTAGTTCTGTGTTTACTCTGGTAGATCCCATTGACTGTTTATGACCTCGATTATGCGATCTGTCACCCAGCGCGCTCCAGTGATGTTAAGGTGAATCCCGTCAGCCTGTCGGACTTTTACCACACCAGCATCAGGATCGTCGGGAAGTGCAACACTTGCCTGGTAGGGAGAATCACCACCGAACATCTCCCAAATATCTAGCATTGTGACACCTTCCCGTTTGGAGATCACGTCACGAGCCAACTGGTTCATGAAAGCAAACCCTTCATGAGTACTTGACGGTCGCGTCGGAGGTAAACCCACCCATACGACGTGACGATAAGGAGCCGCTAACACGTCAAGCGTGAACGTCAACCTTGAAGACCACTCAGCAGCCCATTCTGAGCTACCTCGGGTAAGTATCTCTTTACCGTCTCTTATGTTCTGCCAATCGTTACTACCCATGAACAAAACTACCAGATCGGGGTAGCTTGCGCTTAACACCTCCACTAAATGGGCAGGCCAATTGAAATAATCTGGGCGAGACAACCCGGTAGAGTGACGACTATCCTGCTCGATGTTGAGTAGGCTGCTGATCGCACTTCGTTTCAGGTTGAAGCTCAGATAGTAGGACTGACTGTCACCTGCTACGTAAACGTTCAGTTGTGTACCAGGAGCAACAACCGGTAGTGGCTTTGAAATCTCAGAACTTTCAGCTGACTGTTCATCTATTGCCGGTTGTGTTGTTTCTTGCGGGGTTTTCCCGCTCATATGCTCATCAACGTCGTAGCTCGAACCTGCAGAAGTGCTGCTATCCATGCCAGAACCAGAACCTGGGGTAGCAGCATCATCAACGTCGTGGCCCGAACCCATAGAAGTGCTGCTATCGGTGTCAAACTCATCAGAGGCTACCGTATCGGTGTCTGGCAAATCCGCACCCTCTGGTAAGCTTAAGTCAGCCGAGTTGTTATCGGAGTCAGATACTACATCAGCTGAACATTCTGTTCTGATTGATTTTGTGCAATCAGCTGCTGATGTTGTGGCCTCTGTGACGGCATCAGTCCCATCCGAGTTGCTGCTATCGGAGGATGGAGTATTAGCTTCAAATTGCCACATTCCGACGACCTCATCAACAGTATTGACGCGTTCACCAGCGTCATTTCCAACACCACGAAGTCCTGTCAACGCATCATAAGGTCGGTTGAGTGATAGGAAATTAGCAACACGGTCATTAGTTTCAGCTATTTGCACCAAACGAGTGGACCAATCGCCTAGTGGTTGACGTTCAGCAACTTCCAACAGTTTGCCACTTGCCAGCAACGCAGAAAGACCCAGACATAAAATCAGCGACGCAATAGCATCAAAGATGCTGATATTTGCCTGCTTGGCAGTTTCTATATCGGTGGCTGTCTCCGGAGTATCATCGGCAACGGCAGAGACATCATCAGTGGCATCTTCATCGAAGGAATCGGCTGTGATATTCATGTCATTTTCGTCAGACACGTTACGATAATCTTCAAACCCATTTTCGAGAATTATGAGTCTGCAACCCCATCATCCTAGCATTCACAAACCCAAACACGAGGGCTCCCCAACCTCACAAACACAAACTTTGCGGACACCGCAACCTCGCAAGCTTCAAAACCCCTCTGCTTAAAGCATTCTAGCTACAATAACTTGCGCTCTATCGCGGTTTCTTGTGATATTCGTCTTACGAACAACTCAAAGTTCGATATCAATATGATCTGGCCACTTAGCCATACACTGCCGTTGACACCACACGGCCGCTGACACCAAACCTCAAAACAACGAACACTAAAACTGGAAGTAGATGTAGTCAGCGATTTCTTCGGGCCCTAAAACTACTACGATCATAATCCATACGGCAAATCCCGCCGCAACCAGACATGTTGGCAACGACAGCATAGCACGACTGCATGCATCGGTTAGGCGAGATGGCAGGTATTGGACTGCTACCACAGCAATAATCATCATTAACACTAAGGGGTTCAGCAGCGTTGTCGGTGTGTGCCAACCCGCTACGAGTTGCTTGAAAATCTCCACCACCTGGCGTAGATCGATGGCATTGAACACCACCCAGCCTGCGCAAATAAAATGAAACACAGCTATGCGACGTATTCCTATATTGCCGGCATTCCAAAATCTACGCAGACTAGACGACTGTTTCTCACGACTACGATGTCCAGGGATGGGCAGACAGGCCGATATCAAACGTTCACAACACAGCCCCAAGCCCTGATAAAGACCCCACACAACAAAAACTCCTGCTGCTCCATGCCATAGCCCACCCAAAGTCATTGTGATCATGAGATTCACGTAGGTGCGTATACGACCCTTACGATTTCCACCGAGAGGTATATACAAGTAGTCACGCAACCAACGCGACAAAGTCATATGCCAACGTCGCCAGAAATCACGCACCGATACTGCAGCATAAGGACGGTCAAAATTTTGTGGAAATTGAAAACCCAGCAGCAATGCCACCCCGATCGCTATGTCGGTGTAGCCTGAAAAATCCGCATAAATTCGGATCGCATAACCATAAACTCCGGCTAGCACATCAATACTGCTGTGAGCTGAGGGAACAATGAAAACGTCTTCCACAATAGCTGTAGCCAGAAAATCCGCTACTACTACTTTTTTGAATAGGCCTCTGCCAATCAGCTGAACCGCCTTGCATAGTCTGGTCTTATCGAATGGGGCTTCCCGCTCAATGCGAAAACTCATCTGAGGGAAAAACTCGGTGGGCCGTATGATAGGACCGGCTACCAGCTGAGGAAAAAACGACAGATATACCGCCAAATCAAGCAATGAAGCCTCTTCAGTGTGATTCCGACTTACATCCACTACATAGCTGATCGCCTGAAAAGTGTAGAAGGAGACGCCTATTGGTAGAACAATATCCAACGCTGGACCCGATATGCCGAGATTCTGTTCAAGCGAAGCGATAAAAAAACCGTAATACTTGAAAAAAGCTAACACACCAAGGTTGAAACCCACCCCGACTGCCAAAGCAAGCCGACTACACACACGGCCATACTCGTCAGATGGCGAACAACGGCAAATCACACGTGCAGCTACGGCATTCACACACGTCATAGCTACAAGCAGAAATACGAAACGGTAATCCCAAACAGCATAGAAGTAGTAGGATGCCGCAAGCACAAAAACTTTCCAAACAGTTGGCCAACGACGAAGCACCCAACCAACAGGCAGCACAGCAGCGCAAAAAACAGCAAACGTGAATGTAGGAAACAACACCGGTACTGAATCTACCTAGCTCATACCTAGCTAGCTAATCAATTCGAACTACCCTCAAGTCTGATCTAAAGCAGCTCTGAACTTAGCTACCGAATCAGCTAAACCCCCCGGGCCAGCACCTTCAAGCATCAATGCCACCATAGCAGAGCCGACCACCACCCCATCACTGACAGCACTCACATCCCCAGCCTGTTCGGGGGTACCCACACCAACACCGACAAGCACAGGCTTGGAGGTCACAGATTTCAACCGTGAAGCTACCACTTTGGCACTTTCAGCCAATTTATCGCGGACACCGGTGATTCCTGCCAAGCCTACACCATAAACAAATCCCCGCGACCGTTCGGATATCCTTCGGAGTCGTTCCGTAGAAGCAGTGGGAGCCGCCAGAAGTACTGCCTCCACTCCTTCTGCAGCAGACGCTTCAGCCCATTCGTCCACCTCTTCTAAAGGCAGATCGGGCAAAATACAGCCACTCACACCCGATGCTTTCAAAGACGCAGCGAAACGCTTATAACCCATGCGGAACGCGATATTCGCATATGTCATCACCACTAGAGGCACACCGATATCAGGCGCAGAACGCAACTCTGAAAGTACCGAATGCGGTGTGGCTCCTTGCTCTAAGGCTAAATCGTTGGCTTTTTGAATTGTTGTCCCGTCCATCACCGGATCGGAAAACGGGATGCCTATTTCAATAGCATCCGCGCCAGCCGCAGCAACAGCTCTGACAATGTCGAGCCAGTCATCGCCGAGCCCACCCGTCAGATAAGGAACAAAACACTTACCACCTCGGTTTTTAACATCTAGAAGGGCCGCCTCTAAGACATTCGAAGTGCTTTCATCGTCAGCAGCGGTTGTCATGAGATTATTTCCATCATCTGATCGACATCCTTGTCGCCACGTCCGCTGAGATTCAAGAGTACCGTCTTGCCTGCCAGTTCGGATTTACTCCTCACAACCCAAGCCAGAGCATGAGCGCATTCCAAGGCGGGGATTATGCCTTCCGTACGGGAGAGCAGGATGAATGCTTCCACCACTTCATCATCGCTGACCGACACGTAGCGAGCCCTGCCGATAGAAGCCAAGTAAGAATGCTCTGGGCCCACACCAGGATAATCAAGTCCCGCAGATATGGATTCCGCTTCCAGCACCTGCCCCCATTCGTCTTGCATAAGATATGAACAAGAACCGTGAACAATGCCAGGCACCTGGCGACCGATAGCTGCTCCTCCTGCTGGTTCCACCCCTACCAGTTCAGCATCAGTGTCTGCGAATCCCGCAAAAATGCCGATAGCGTTTGAGCCTCCTCCCACAGCGGCAGTCACAACGTCAGGCATAGCACCGTTGAGCATTTCCTCACACTGAGCGCGAGCTTCATCGCCTATTATGCGTTGAAACTCTCGCACCATCCAAGGATACGGATGTGGACCCATCACCGAACCAAGACAATAATGGGTGGTATCGGCCACCGCAACCCAATGTCTCATCGCCTCATTGACCGCATCTTTCAGAGTGCGTGAGCCGGACTTGGCTTCACGCACCTCAGCACCAAGCAGACGCATACGAAAAACGTTCAACTCCTGACGTGCCATGTCCACAGTACCCATGTAAACAATGCAATTCATGCCGAACAGTGATGCAGCAGTGGCTGTAGCCACACCATGCTGACCGGCACCTGTTTCGGCTACGATGCTTGTTTTACCCATCCTTTGTGTGAGCAGAGCCTGCCCTAAAACGTTGTTGATTTTGTGGCTACCAGTGTGATTCAGGTCTTCACGCTTAAGTAGAATACGGACTCCCAGTTCCTCGGAAAGCCGTTGACACCGAGTGAGCGGAGAAGGTCTACCAGCATAACTGAGGAGAAGCTGGTTCAACTCGCTGCGAAAACCGGGGTCAGCCCAAGCGGAACGGAACTCACGGTCAAGTTCCTGACACGCTGGGACAATGGTCTCAGGCACAAACATGCCGCCAAACTGGCCGAACCGACCGTCTGCGGTTGGCTCTCTCAAGGCATCATTCACAGTAGTCATATGTCCAATCCTCTGATGTATCCATTTGATTCCCAGTTGTAAAGAGCCGATGGCTTGGAATCAGAACTCTGTGCTTCAGGATTTTTCTTCGACGTTTGTGCTGATTTCGCATTTTGAATGAACAGGCGCATCTTTGCCGGGTCTTTACGACCAGGACTGCTTTCCACTCCTGTAGAGACATCAACACCCCAAGGTCGCACACGTTTAACAGCTCTCTCCACGTTTTCGGGGTTAAGCCCACCAGCGAGCAGCAAGCGAGTACCCGCAAGTGGGGCATCTTCAGCTAAAGACCAGTCGAACATGTTCCCGGACCCCGGTGCATGACTATCGATAAGCAGAATATCCGCGTGGTAATCTTTGAAACTATGCAATCCTGTGTGACCGGCTGGAAAAGCTTTTATCGTGGTAGGCACACGTTGGGCTATCCAGGTTGTTTCGTCTGCGGACTCATTACCATGAAGTTGCACTGCTCGCAGTGATGTATGCGACATAATCTTCAAGATCCGCTTTGGCAAGTCATTACGGAACACCCCGACAGTGAGAACATCCAAAGGTAAACGTCGAGCTATGTCACGTGCTCTGCCTACAGCTATCTGGCGAGGTGATGGGGCAAACACGAACCCCACAGCATCAGCACCCAACGCCACCGCAAGTAACGCATCCTCTTCAGAGGTGATACCGCAAATCTTCACAAACACACTTAAGCTTAGCAACACTTAGCCATTAATGCTGTTGATGCCTTTATGTGTTAGACTGCATGACAGCAAGCTCAGTCGGGGATCATATTCCGTCAGTGTGCTATCAGTGTGCTACTAGGAGTGTTGAATCACGAAGTTGGAAAAGTTCGTTGGATAGTCACCCAGTAGCACGCAAAGATTGCAGCTCAGCTACTGGATCATCAGACTTTACCAACATTTCGCCCACTAAAACAGCGTGATAGCCAGCCTCAGTCAGCCTGAGCGTATCCTCAGGGCTTCGTATACCCGATTCTGCTACTCGGATCACTCCAGTGGGCATAAGAGAAGCCATGCGCACTGCCCGATCGGTATCAACTTCAAATGTTGCAAGATCACGCTGGTTTACTCCTATCAATGTGGCCCCAATAGACAAAGCTTTTTCTAACTCTTCTTCGTCATGCACTTCTACAAGCACGTCCAAACCCACGGAAACGGCTAGCTCATGGAAGCTGCTCAACTCCGCATTGCTCACAGCGGCAACAATCAGTAGTACGCAGTCTGCACCCATGATCTTGGCGTCTAATACATCACGACGGTCAACAGTGAAATCTTTACGCAAAACCGGCAAACCAGTGGAAGCTTTGGCCTGCTCAAGGTCAGCTACCGAGCCACCAAAATGAGCTGAATCGGTTAGCACCGACAAGCATGCAGCACCACCCTGCTCGTACTGTCGTGCAAGCTCACCGGCATCGATTTCACCAGCGGTGTGACCCATGCGCAAATCACCTTTAGAAGGAGTCCTACGTTTTATCTCCGCTATAACAGCCGACTCCGAAACAGTCGACTCCGATTTTTTTGTATGCTCAGCGTTCCTATTTGTATGCACGGTGCTCCCGCCAGAAGAACTAGCATTCCCACCAGGGGAATAGAACGCGATTTCTGCAATTCGCCTACTGAAACCGCGGCTTTTCGCACATGAGAGTGCTTTTCTTAGTAGTGGTTCGAGTTCTCGTGTATCTTTACGAGCTGCTTCCCGGTGGGAAGCCACGATCTTGTCGAGGTAGGTCATGTTCTCATAATGCGGTGACAGTAGCAGAATAGCCTTGCACAGTTGCAGTTGCCGGTGGTTGCAGACGCCGGTGGACAACACCGAGAGCCACAGAAGTCGCTGTTTGCCCATCCACTGCAACAGAGGTAACTTTGCCCACTATTTCATCTTCTACTACGATCTCGTCGCCAGCCGATACCCCAGACGTGCAGTTGATCTCAAGAAACCTCAACGGACGTGGTACCTTGCCACCTCGACTATCAATGCGAGCTACCAGCTCCTGGCCCGTGTAGCATCCTTTGGTAAAACTCACCGAACACTCCACTAACCCGGTTACTTCCGCTGGGATTGTGCGTTCCGTGAGTTCTCTACCCATAAGCGGCCAACCGGCTCGTATGCGTGCCACTTGAAAATCGTTTTCAGAAAGAACCATCAAACCAGGTGGTATCGTCAAACCAGGACCCAGAAAATCCTTGCCTTCAAAACCAGGCCACCCCACAGTAGCCCGCACTTCCGCATTGAATACCCCCGCGTTGACTTGTGCCTCGTACCCTTCTTTGTCTGCAACATCAGCAGCATCAGTTGTAGCAGCAACATCAGCAGCATCAGTTGTAGCAGCAGCATCAGCAACACCAGCAGCATCAGTTGTAGAAGCAGCATCAGCAGTTGTGCATGAGACAACACCCATGGAATCATTGCGCAATACCAACATCTGCCAGTTTTGCAGAGGCTCGACCAACACCTCCACCCCCAGCATGAAACGTTTCAACCTAGCTACCAGCGCATCAGCAAAGCCGCTATCAACATCGAGTAGGAAACCATCCTCACGACGGGTTACCCGAAACCAAGCATTGATCTTACCGCGCGGTGCTAACAGCAAAGACCAAGCATTCTGTCCCGCCCTTAGCGACTTTATGTCCTGAGATACCTGACCTTGTAGATACGTGGTAGCGTCACTCCCACAAACACGCACAACATCCCGCGCTTGCAGCCAGCCTCTCACTTGTGCCAACGTGTTCTCCGCCATAAGCCTACTCGGCGAGCACACAGACCCGCGCGGGGGGCGGCGCGGCGGGGAGGAGGGAGGGGGTGGTGAGGGGCCGAGCAGGTGGTGGAGGAAGCCGTAGAGCGGGCGGGTTAGTGACG
>JAPPJC010000037.1:0-19771 GCA_028820455.1 Acidimicrobiaceae bacterium | reverse complement strand
CCTCCCCGCCAGCACCACAACCCCCCCCCCTTGCAGCCAGCCTCTCACTTGTGCCAACGTGTTCTCCGCCATAAGAGGATTCTCATGATGCCGCACAACGAGCTTTACACTACGAGTCTTGTATCACGAAAGGTTTTTTGAGGTTACGAGCAGCTCGTGCAGCAACCATTAGAGCTGTCGCCTTATTGACGCATTCGTTGTGCTCCAATTCCGGCACCGAGTCGACCACAAGGCCGGCACCAGCCTGGACACTGGCACGACCTCTACGCACCGTCATAGTACGAATACTCAAAGCGGTATCCATGTTGCCGGAAAAATCCAGGTAACCAACCAGGCCGGCATAAGGGGGAACACGTTTCAGCGGTTCTAATTCATCTATTATCTCCAATGCTCTCACCTTAGGTGCACCAGAGACCGTACCAGCAGGCAGCGTTGCTCTCAACGCATCAACTACCGAGGATTGGGTGGCGAGGCGTCCTGTTACTTCAGATGCGATATGCATCACATGGCTGAACTTTTTTATCACCATCAAATTAGGAACATCCAAAGTCCCGAATTCCACCACCCTTCCCAAATCATTGCGTTGCAAATCAACGAGCATCACATGTTCTGCCAGATCCTTGGGATCTTCAAGTAACTCGGCTTCTAGCCGTTCATCTTCTTCTTCTGTGCGTCCACGCCAACGCGAACCAGCAGTCGGCCAGGTGGTCAACTTACCATCGACGAGTTTGACCATAGGTTCAGGAGATCCACCGACAACCTCTAAATCCGTCAGTCTCAGGTAATACATGTATGGGCTGGGATTTACCTGACGTAACGCCCGATACACATTGAAGGCCTCTGCTTTGAGATCGAAAGAGAACCTCTGCGATAACACTACCTGGAAGATATCACCAGCTCTCATATACTCTTTCGCCGCTTCTACTGCCTGAGAGTAAAGCTTCACACCAAATGTAGAGGTGACACCCAAATCTTGCAAGTCTTCAAGATTGTCTTTGACAGCAGTAGTATTACTCGAATTCACGTGAGCATCTGCTTCAGAACTCACAGAATTGTCGCCGTTACCAGAATCATCAACATCTGTTGACTTTGCGATGGGCGTCAGCACGGGTTCGTGAAGTGGTCTAGCACCGTCTGCCGCTATGGCGTCTACACATGCGATTCCCTCATCGTAAAGTTCATCCAACACGGAATCGTCGGGAGCACCGGCTTCGGAGTGTGGAATCATCACATTTGAAATCAGTATGGCTTTTTGCAGTGCATGATCGTATGCAGCAACATCACCGATAATCGACATGACTGCATCAGGATAGCCAAGATCATCCGGCGGCATCTCAGGTAGATACTCTACTTCACGCACGATGTCATGACCGAGATAACCAACAAGCCCACTATGCAAAGGAGGCAACCCGTCGATCGGCGGCACATGATAGTAATCGACAACAACATCAAGAGCAGCAAGAATACCCTTGTCAAGCGGCACATCTATACCTAACTCGCCTACTACTCTCACGTTCTTTCCATGAGATATCAAAGTGGCTATAGGGTTGCGACCCACAAACGACCAGCGGCTCCACTGGCCATGATGATCCACAGATTCCAGCAGAAATCCTTGAGCATCACCAACCACTCGACAGTACGCTGCCACTGGTGTGGTAAGATCCGCTAGCACCTCTCGCCACACTGGCACTATCCGCCATTTACGTGCCAACGACCGGAATTCACTGCGAGTCGGAAAGTGTGTCATCAGACACCAAAACTCCTGTGAAAACACGTGTACTCACCAGTGTGGCAGGCTCCACTGCCATGCTGTTCAACAACGAATAAGAGGGCATCCTTATCGCAATCGTAGTAGGCCTGCCGTATTAGCTGCTTCTCACCTGAGGTTGCTCCTTTTCGCCAAACCTCCTGACGTGAACGACTCCAAAAAACTGTGCGGCCTTCTCGCAAACTCAAAGTCAACGTTTCAGCTGTCATCCATGCCATCATCAGCACAGCTTTGGTCTTGACATCCTGGACTATAGCAGGTACCAGACCGTCACTGTTGTACTTGATTCGGCTGACCGACTTGAGAAACTTTTCTTTGCGATTATCAGCTATTCCACCGTTTTCAATAATCATTCGAACATCACAGAAGCTTACAGCTCCAACCTTGATTCAGAGTACAACTCATAGCACAACCAACTATAATGCGCCTAAGCATAGACACCTAAAAAACTTGTAGTAATGCTGTGATTATAGTACTATCACACTGTGACACTGTCATGCAAACTCACAAAGCAGTGCATGGCAAAACACCGCTTATACACGAACACTCTGCTTACAAACCGTAAAATGTTATTGTAAAATATGGGATATCAACGAACCTCGAAATATTTCTCGGCTATTACCAGACTTCTGCAAACAGCCGATGTCAGTAGCGGCTAATGGCTCAAAAACCACTTCTACAGCAAATATCCAAGCTTCACAGTGAAAAACCATTCAAGCTGATTAAGCTGCTTGTCGTTGCTGCTGCTTTCACTATGATTCCCTCATCGGTTTTGGCACAGAACACTCCCTCAAATCCTGATCACAAGCAAGCTCCTTATGAACACTTGTGGACTCGTAGAAATACAGGTTTGAACCGAACGTCATCACCTGTGATCGCTGACATTGACAACGACCAGCAAAATGAGATCGTTTTCGGCCACCAAGATGGAATATTGCGTGCTTATGAAGATGGTGGGATTCTAAAGTGGCGTGCCAAAGCTGTGCCAAGCCGTGATGCGGCTGGTCTTTGCAAAAGCCAGAACACTCCTAGCTCGATCAATTCTAGCCCTACTGTAGCCGATATAGATAATGATGGTGAAGCTGAAATACTCGTAGGTGTTGGATCGATCTCAAATCCATCACAAAATGGCAGTTTAATCGCTTTTGACGGCGCGACGGGAATAATCGAATGGTCATTCGAATACAACCGGGACAACGGCTACTTCTCTTCACAGAGATACTCCAGAACTCCTGATGGATGGTGTGAGGCAATCTACACAACTCCAGCAGTAGGTGATGTAGACGGTGACGACAACTTAGACGTCGTGTTCGCAGGTGTCGACTTTCAGATATGGGCAGTTGACAACACTGGGCAACCTCTTGTCGGGTTTCCATTTGAAAGTCGAGACAGTGTTTTTTCTTCACCAGCTTTGTTTGATGTTGACGATGACGACGATGTTGAAATATTCATCGGTGGTGACTCAACGCACTATGATGGGAAAGGTTATAACGGAGGGATCTTCCAGGCTATCGATTACAAGAATAGGCAGCCTGTGGAACTATGGAGTCGGCCGACAAATGAAGTTTTCCGGTCTTCGCCCACTATTGCGGATATCAACAATGACGGACGCTTTGAAGCGGTGGTCGGTATGGGACGTAAATGGCACGAGCAGTGCGGTGGCGACCGACAAGAAGAGATCTGCAAAAGTAAAACTGCCGGCAACCAGCACAACCAGGTTTGGGCGTTTCATTTGGATGACGGTTCCGATACACCAGGCTGGCCGGTAAGAGCGACAGACTCTGTTGTAGCATCACCCGCAATCGGTGATGTTGATGCGGATGGCCTGCTTGAAGTTGTGGTAGGATCATATGACCGTCAACTTTATGTTTGGAACGGAGATGGCAACGTGCAGTGGAGTTCTGAACCACAGTTTCCCCACTCAGAATGGACTAACGCACGGCTAACCGGCAGCCCTGTAATAGCCGACCTTGACAGCGATGGAAAGCAAGATATCATAGTAGCCACCGAAGTTGGTGTAGCATTTTTAGACGGCCAAGACGGATCGGCACTTGACAGAGGACTACCCTGGCAACAATTGGCCGGCTTCGGATTGTCCTATGAAACTGCTCCGGCTATCGGACAAGTAGGAGACAAACGTCTTCTCATTGTAAGCGGATACAACAAATCAAGGGACTTCACCCTCACACAAGCTTACGCATTGCCGCAAACCGTAACAAGAGACGCATGGCCTATGTTTCGTTACGGAGCCGAACGCCAAGGCACGGCATCTGTGTACTCTGATGGACATGGAATAGCTGAACGCTATATCGATATAGAGGATGCCGGGGTACACCGTTCAGGTATTCAAGCTTTATTGCAGAAAGGCATTCTTACCCGCACAGAATGCCATCAGGGGTTCTTTTGCTCTGACAGCCCTGTGAAACGCTGGGTTATGGCCGTGTGGATCATTCGAGCGTTAGGTGAAGACGTTGAGGCACAACCTGCTCAGCAAGAATCTCAACCGAACTTTATCGATGTCGACCCTGACGAATGGTGGGCTCCATATGTAGTTCGTCTTGCTGAACTCGAAGTGACCAAAGGATGTTCAACAACAGCTCGCCTATACTGCCCCGAACATTCGGTGACAAGAGCTCAAATGGCAACATTTCTCAAACGTGCTTTCGATCTTTCTGATGCAGAATCTGTGTTGGGTTTCACCGACATAAGCGGAAATACCCACGAATCCAACATCAACCGTTTAGCTCATGCCGGTATCACCGGAGGCTGTTTAACGACTCCTCTCCGTTTCTGCCCCGATAGGTCGACAAGCAGGGGGCAGATGTCAACCTTCATAGCACGAGTCTTGGGGCTTGTAGACCTTCCTAGGTGATGCACCGACACGTGCCTGTGCACATATGTCGCTGCTTTTCCACTCGCACATGTATCAGGCTTTGGTGCGTCTCAGGACTCTGTCAAATCTTTCAAAACATGCCAATCCCCTATTGGCAGCCTTTAAGACCGCATTAGCTGCACCTCGTGTTTCATGATCAACGAAGTTGCCCATCACTTGAAGCGTGATCTCTGAGATTGCTTGAGTGCCTACAGCCAGGCGCAAACCGTTGCGCAATATCCACGGATGAGCGATAAGAAAACTAAACCTACGTCCTGTACGCAGAAAACTGTCAAAACGTTCACCAATGATCTGATCATAAGTTTCAGGTGCTGTACTGGGATCATCCAAAAATAGGTCCGCTAGAAGAGTTCCCGACTCCAAAGCATAATCTATGCCTTCCCCATTCATCGGGTTGATCAATCCTGCCGAATCACCTACGGCAGCCCACCCAGCTCCGTATCTCCGTGTGGAACTCATAGGTAAACGCCAAGCTCTCGGTTTTTGAAGGTACTCACCCAACTTCCACTCATCAGTTACTTGTTGTCTGTAGACTTCTAGTAGACGATTAAGGTTGAGAGCTCGAAAGTGCTTCATAGTCGAAAGAGTGCCAACCCCGACATTCACTGTGCCATCGCCAGCAGGAAAAATCCAGCCATAACCAGGCAGCCAAGCTTCTTTGCTGTCACGCAGGGTCAAACAAGCTTCTATGTGATGCTCCGCATGCCTTGGACTAGAGGCATAACTACGAATAGCAAGCCCGAAAGGTTCGCCGATAACACGTTCAACCCCTAGAAGGCGAGCAGCACGACCATGAGCACCAGCAGATAGCACTACCATATCTGCTAGAAACTGCTGTCCATCTGCTTGTGTGCCTATTACAACACCACTGTCATCAAAAACGGGTAAAGCTTCAGTGTTCCAGATAATCTCCACTCCAGCCGCTGCAGCAGTTTCTGTCAGATACTTATCAAGTTTACGACGTGGCCAGACCGCACCATGAACACCAAAACGTGTTCCAGGTGGCCAGGAAAGAGTCCGACGTGTGCTCCCAGCAATCATACGCAAGCCTTTAATCCGATGAGCTTTATCGGAGGATATTCCCAGTTCCAAAAGAGCATTCACAGCTCTAGGGGTAAGGCCGTCACCACAAACTTTGTCACGCCCAGGTACCGATCTTTCAAACATTACCACACGAGCTCCACCACGAGCTGCACGAATCGCCGTAGCAGAGCCAGCCGGACCAGCACCGACTATTGCCAGATCGTAACGTTGCATGCCCATACTAAGCCTTACGATCCATACCCGGAATCATGACCCATAGACATCCTTATCAACTTATCGCAAAACCAGCACCACAAGTAGTCAGTTCAGGTTCTCTAGTTCAGGTCACTGCACGGCAGGTGGTGGGTAGGTGCCACCCGAGCAAGACGACAATACTCTCACATTCAGGTCACTGCACGGCAGGTAGTGGGTAGGTGCAGCTTGACCATCGTTAACTGTCAGGAGTTACTGCTGAGGTGACGTCAATCTCAGCTGCTGTTGGACTGTCATCAGCCGCAGTTTCCAAGGACACCGCCAATGGAATAGTGATAGTGAACTCAGTGCATTCATCCGGCGTGCTAATTGCCCGGAGTGTGCCACCATGACTTTGAATTATGTCATGAGCCATTGACAAACCCAAACCTGTGCCTTCATCTGTGGGTTTTGTGGTAAAGAATGGATCAAAAATCTTTTCGATTACATCTTCAGGAATGCCATCGCCGTTATCCCAAACTTTAATGGTTGCTTCATTTTCAGTGCGCGATGTAATCAGTCGTACTAACGGTAGATAATCATCGTCGTTAGAGGCACCGCCAAGTCTTTGGTATTTCTTGTTGGTAGTGTAACCAGCATTGGAGACCAAGTTCACAAACACGCGGCCCAAATCTTGTGATGTGACTTCGAGTTGACCCATATTCGGGTCGAATTCTTCTTTCAAATCAAGCACAAAATCAGGATCAGCAGCACGCGCACTGTGATATGCCAGTTTCGCGTGATCACTAAGTAGATTATTGATGTCAGACAGTTGCATTTCGCTTGCACCTCGTCCCATGCGAAGCATGTCAGACACTATACGATTAGCGCGTTGACTGTGAACGACGATACGCTTCAAATTGTCCTGCAAATCTCCTAGAATTTCGCTGATATATTCTTTCTCGTCTTCGCTTTCGATTTTTGCATTCTCCTCAAGTGCCTCATCCAATTCTTCCAACAGCTCGCCCGTCACTTCCGAAAAATTTTTAATGAAGTTCAGCGGATTTCTGATCTCGTGGGCCACACCAGCTGTGACCTCACCCAATGCAGCTAATTTTTCTCTCGCTACGATCTGATGTTGAGCTGTGTTCAAGTCATCAAGAGCGTCTTCCAGTTTTTTGTTAGCATTTTCCAGCTGAGAATTAATTGCTTCCAATTGACCGTTTTTATCTACTAATTCCTCAGTCAATTTTTCCAGCAAATTGAGTCGCTGCACCTCTAAAGCATGCTGACGGAACACTTCCAAAGCAGATGCCATATCTGCCAATTCGTCTCGCCCGACAACTTCAACTTCTGTCTCTAAATCACCATAAACCAGCTCACGCATACGGTGGGAAAGTTTGGCAATACGCCTCAATATGACTCGACCCACATACAGATAGCTAACCAAAAAAGCGGCTATGACACCTAAGATGCTGATCGAAGTCAAAACTGTTTTAGCGAAATTAATAGTGTCAGTGGAAAGTCGAGTAGCGGATTCTGCTACTCTCTCCACTTGTGCGGTATAGTCTGCTACCGCTTGGACAAGGGCAAGAGCTGCCAAAGTGTTAGAAGCTAGAGCTTCCTGCTGAAACTCTAAAATTCTAAGCCTTTCTTCAGTCTTCACAAAAAGGTTGTCATAATCGATGTCCGTGCCAATGTCATCACTTGAAGCATCGTTGCTGTCCGGGCGTTGATAATCGCCTGCATGACTAAGCAGCGGTTCAAGTATTCCTTCAAAATCGATGTTGGTGGCATCACCTAAGGATCGTATGTTGCTTATACTGAACTCAACGCGACTTACATCAAACTTAAACTGTTCTTGTAGGGGTCTGATAGCTGCCGAATTGACATCAGCAAAAGCCGCTGTGTAAGCCTCTTCCAAAAAATCAAAAGCTTCATTTACGCTTAGCTTCAGCAAACGCAGATTCCGATAGTCGATGAGTTCGTCGACTGACAGATGGTCAACTGCTGGAGATAAATCCGACAAATCGTCATATCCCTGCAATATGAAGAAGAACTTATCATCTATTTCCGAATCTATGATTTTGCTCAAACGATCACGGTCGATGTCTATTCGCGCTTTTATCTCATTCAACTGATCAGTAAGATCATAATAACGGGGCATGCCTTCCGCGATTTCTTTCAAGTTGGATGACAACGTATCCACATGAGAAGTAATATTCCTTATGAACTTGTTCAATAGGCATCTGTCACTGTCAGGATCGTTGACAGGATCGCATTCTTGGCCGGTTACAGACTGTCTGAGTTTCAGTAGATTGGTTACGAACTCACTCTCAATTCTCTGACGCTGATTATTGATCGGATAGTATGCATCGTAATCAGCAGCAGTTACCAAACGAGTACCAACCGCAACTATATCCCCTGCTATTTTAGTGGTGTCAAGAACTATAAGCAGCCGGTCAACGCCTGTGCTTTGCAACTCTTCCTGGGCATCATCAATACGCTGTAAAGCCCATATGCCTACTAGGCTGGCAGAAAGTGTGACAACTACTGCTACACCTATTCCTGCGTACAATCGGGTTGAAACCCGATTCATCAAGGTTGGCTTACTTATATCGCTCCTCATGGAGCCGACACCAACTCATCATTACTCACAGGCCTATCAGACCGACCATTGGACGGTTTGGTTAGAACTGTCACAGGCTCAAGATCACCATTGTCATTGATAACCGTTATAAACACCTTATCTGAACCTTGATTATCGAAAGACAAGTCACCACTGGTTTTGTCATCATTAAATGTGAGTTCCAACCCATCGATAAAAAACGAGTCAGTGTCCAACAAACTGTCAGTAAAGCATTTACGGGTGACATTGTTGTTATCTTCACAGACTTCTAAGCCCATAACGGCTAAACGTCCAACTAGATAGCCCTCAAAGGAAACAAAAGAAGGCTGAAGATTCGTGTTGAATTCTTTGTTATAAGCTACTAATGCGGTTGAATATGCGGACACTGCTTCGGCATATGTGCTATCATCTCCAAGCGAACCATCCGTAATGCTGACATTACTGCCGGCTTGCAGGTTTCCTCTGGGAAATGGAACTACTTGAGTAATGTAAACTCCAGCACCTTCACTAACGCCTGGGTTTATGGCAGGCTCACTGTCGTCGGTGCTCATAGAATTATTGCGGAATTCTTCTGCCAATGCGTCAGCCCCTACAAACGAAACCGACATGAACACGGGGTTGAAACCGATTTTACGCGACCAGCGAATCAAACTGGCGGTTGGTTTATAGGCACCTATGATTATGACCGCCTGAGGATTACCGGCCTGCAAATCCAGTACTGCTCCTTTAACAATCTCAGTGTTGCGTGTGTAGTAAGCAGTGGACACCGGTTGTTTGTCGATATCTGCCAGTGCGTTGACGACACCTCTATATCCTTCCCTACCGTAGGAGTCATTCTGAAAAATCACAGCAATTCTGTCATATCCCAAGTCCTCCGACAATCGCTTTACCATTATGGCTGTCTCCTGGAAGTATGATGCCCTAAAGTTGATGACATTGTCCATAAAATCTTCACGTAGCAATTCTGCGCCCGTGAATGGGCCCACATAAGGTACTCTGTTTTTACGAGCAGCAGGAGCTGCAACTTCAGATGTCGGAGTTCCAGTCGCTCCAATCAAAGCAAAAACATCTTTATCGTGTATGAGTTGCTCCGTGTTATAGCGAGCGGGATCCGGTTCATAACAATCATCTATGGATACAAGTTCAAGAAAACGGCCACCTACACCCCCGGCATTATTCCGTTCATGAAAAGCGGCTCTTATTCCCCATTTCATTCCTTCCCCAAGGGCTCCTGCGGCTCCCGAAAATGCAGCAGACTGGCCAAATCTAATGGTCGTATCTGAAACACCTTCAACCATCTCCAACGTCGTGGTTGCGACTGATTCAGCTGCAGGAGGCCATACTTCATAATCTACCCAATCTTCACCACAAGTAGCAGCTGCAATGTTAACGGACGCAGGCTCCTCAGAAGAAGAACCGGTCTGAGAATCCGTGGCAGTTGAAATACCGTCTTCTGATCCAGCGGTATTGGAAGTTGAGGTAACAGTGCTATCCGGATTTACGGTATTACCGGTGTCTGCACCAGAAGTATCGTTGTTTTCTTGATCTGAACAGCCTACAAGAACAAAAACTGCTAATAGCGGAAGAAGCGCACTACCAAAAACTTTTGCGATGTGTTTTTCCATTGTGCTCCGTCATGCCTTGCTTTTGCTTGCCGTAAACGTTGATTTGGCCACTGAAGCAGCTTTAGAACGATGCACACACAAACAAGTTATGTCATCAGACTGCACTGCATCACCCACAAAGTCCCTCACTGCGTCAAAAACCCTGTCGGTGTAGCTTTTGGCGTTAGCTGATTCAAGATTGCTGAAGACACTCGATAACCTCTCTATGCCGAATTCTTCTCTTTCGTTGGTCATGGCTTCTGTCACTCCATCTGAATACAGCAGCAGTGACTCTCCTGGCTTAAGGGTGATCTTCCGGTTCTCGTATGAGAATCCTGGAAACACTCCTAAGGCAATACCTGCCGACAACTGTACCTCTTGTGTGCTGCCATCAGTTTTAACCAGCAGAGGTGCATGATGACCAGCACTGGCGTAAGAGCAATCACCACTCTCAGGATCATAGATCAGGGCAATCATGGTTATGAACATTTCTTCGGGTGAATCTTCGGCAAGCAGTTCATTCGTTGCCGCTAACGCAGCACCAAGATCACCCGAAGAAGTTATGCACCCTTTAAAAGCCATTCTCACTGCCATCATCATCAAAGCAGCTGGCACACCTTTACCTGTAACATCAGCGACAACAGCAAACACTTTGCCATCAGATATTTCCAACACATCATACATATCACCACCGACTTCGCGGGCTGGCACCATATTAGCATAAATATCATAATTCTCGTTTCGCGGAAAAGACGTTGGTAGAATGGACTGTTGAGTCTCTCCGGCGATTTTGAGTTCACGCTTGATAGAAACCAGTTGATCTCTTGATGCCAGTGCAGTGCGCCACTCAGCCAAATGGTTTTTGGTCCGTTGAATAGTAAGGCGCAGGTCTTCGAAATCGATGGGTTTAGTCACAAAATCGAATGCACCACGGTTCATGGCAGTTCTGATATTGCGCATATCACCATAAGCGGAAACTATTACAGCTCGTAAATTGGGATCCACTTCCGGTAATTGCGACAACAGGGTAAGACCATCCATTTGTGGCATATTTATGTCGGATAACACCATGTCGATGTGTTCTTCCCCATCTTTCTCTTTTCGAAGCATTTTAAGAGCTTCAACCCCATTACGAGCAAAAACAAAGTTGTACTCACCCTTACGAATAATACGACGCAGACGCTGCGTTACCAGTGTTTCTAGATCTGGCTCATCATCAACAACCAGTATTGTGAACGGCTTATCGGATTTTTCTGTCATTTTTCATAGTTTTCTCGCTATAACTCATTTCTTTGAAATACCATTAGCCGGAAATACCGTTATCCTATCCAATGTATACACTCCCATCAGATATGGAGGGTTATTGCTTGGCAAAACACTATTAGCCGGAAATGCTACTATCCAATGCTATTATCATCTAATATGGCTAACACCTTCTACAGCTTACACGCAACGTTTTTGATGCATATGGCACTCTTGATGTTCTATGTGCTCAGTGTTGTATGGTATTTGAAACAGTCGTGAAACAGCCGCAGTATACATAACCAGTCGCAAAACAACTGAGATGCAGTTTCCAAGATACTACTCGCCCTGATAATATCTCACCCCGAACAATGGTAAAGCTCGAACCAAACAAAATGTCACCACGTACCGACCGAGTGCTTCCCCCGAGTGCTTCCCCTAAAACAACAAGACCAACGCTAGGCGTTTAATATAGACGAATGTCACCACGTACCGACTGGAACCCTATGTTGAGAGAAGAACTCGCCAAGCCGTATTGGCATGAGCTGCAACATTTTGTCCGTTCAGAGCGAACCAACCACACCATATACCCACCCAACGAAGAAGTCTTCGCAGCACTTCATTTGACCTCTTACGCCTCTGTAAGAGTGCTTATTCTAGGCCAAGATCCTTATCATGGACCCCAACAGGCACACGGACTATGTTTTTCGGTTCGACAAGGCATAGCTAAGCCTCCATCTCTGCAAAACATCTTTATCGAACTTCGCAACGATATCGGAGCACCAATCCCAAATCACGGATCATTGGCACACTGGGCTCAGCAAGGTGTGCTGCTGCTCAATACAACATTGACAGTGCGAGCTGGTCAAGCTGCTAGCCATCAAGGACGAGGCTGGGAGACTTTCACCGACAAAGTGATCCAAGTCGTCAATGACAAGACAGAACAGATGGTTTTTATCTTTTGGGGCAACTCAGCTAGAAAAAAGAAGACTCTCGTAGACACAACCCGACATACGGTGATCGAATCAGCTCATCCATCACCTATGGCAGCCAATAGAGGTTTCTTTGGCAGCCGTCCTTTCAGTCGGACCAACGAAGCACTGGCAGAAGCCGGGCAGAAGCCCATAGACTGGGCTATCCCCGAATTGACTTGAGCAACCTGAGATTATGAACGTTCCAAAAGAATGTAAACACCACTGGTTCAAAACGGTAAGCCCTGTGGGGCCAGTTTTTGTAGCCCATCGTGATTGCCAGGTATCGGGATTACTGCCAGCCGAATATCAAGGCAAAAACAATAACCAGCAAGACTTCTTCAAATATATTAAAAATAGCATAGACATTGATTTGCGTGATACTCCAAGCCAAGATCCAACCTGGCAAAACTACGTCACTAACGCCTTAAAAGAAGGAAAAACCGATGTGCCAGTCTCTTTGGCGTCATGCTCACCATTTCAAAAGCAAGTACTTTATGCGGTCATGAGAATACCACGAGGAGAAGTACGCAGCTACAGTGAAGTAGCAGCAAACATTGGTGAACACCGAGCAGCTAGAGCGGTAGGCACGGCTTTGGCTCGAAATCCAATCCCCCTCCTAGTCCCTTGCCATCGAGTTGTACCCAATAAAGGCGGTGTAGGAAACTACGCCTACGGTTCAGATATCAAGCGCGAACTACTAGCCCGCGAAGGCGTGGAAATATGAAATCATACTCCACTCATGCGCCTAAACGGATTCTAGCAGCTGCGGAACGCTGCAGTAAGTAACCAGGCACTGTCACACCATTGACAGTGGCATCTTCAAACTCTTGTGCGTTTGAGTTTTGTTGCGTCTCATCATCTGACTTGTCTTGTTCTGTTGTTGTTAAAACTTGCTCGGCTTCTTTTTTGAGTGCAGCCTGATAAAGTTCATAGTGTTTAGACAGGACTAGATCATTATGATCAACGTGGCCAAGCACTCTGCCATCCTGTAAACGCACCCAATAGCGGTGCCAAACCAAGCCGTTGGCCATCGCCACTTTGCCCTCAGTGCCAGCAACTAATCCAGAAAGGTCGGTTACAAACTTTACTTTCGCACCTCGCTTGAAAGTGCGAGCTTGTAATTCAGCTGTTGAAAAAGCAACGTCTTTGCGAGTCATAACTGTAGTGTACCATTACAGTGCCATATCAGCAGAAAATTGCACGGTCAAAGACTGCGCACCCAAAAGACACTGTACGCCCCCTGGGACTCGAACCCAGAACCTGCGGATTAAGAGTCCGTTGCTCTACCAATTGAGCTAGAGGCGCTTATAGCAAGTTATAGCTTTAATTCTCTTAACTTTACAATATTCAAACTAGATGACACTGACTCGCTAGATGACACTGACTCGGGTGGCATGTTCAGATGGGCCGCTTGGACGGACATTAGGACACTATGTTCCTTATTTTTAGAACACGCATTTCTAGAATATGTCAACTGAATCGGGTAGCCGAGGGGATTTGAACCCCCGACCTCCGGGACCACAACCCGGCGCTCTAACCCCTGAGCTACGGCTACCGTGATTCCACTAAAAAGGCTAAAATAAAACAAGGCGAGCTTCAGCCTACCAGCTGTCTAAGCAATAACGCATCTACTCACCACACTAAATGTAACTACACCACCTTGAATACGCTATCTGAATTATATCGAATGGACATTCTTGGAAAATCAATCTCAGTTTTCAGACCGATTGTTTTGAGTTTACAATCCAACCACGAGAAGCAACCTGTGTTGCCATGAGGGGCCATACTTGCCGTTAAACTAGAAATGCCCCCGTAGCTTAACTGGATAGAGCAGAGGGTTTCTACCCCTCAGGTTGCAGGTTCGAATCCTGTCGGGGGTGCCATCAACAGGATGCTGTGCGTTCGTCTAGCTCCAAAGAAAGCCGCAGCCAGAGTTCTTCTGTTAGGTCTTTTCGTTTAATGGCTTCTGCTAGCTCATCGCCTAGACGCGCTAGTGTCTTATAATCACTTGCCTCATAATCACTAGTCGAGTCTTCAAGCCGGACTTGCAAACTTGCAACCTGTTCCTGATATTTCTTCAACATGCGCTCCGTTGTGCGCAGTTCAAAACGTATCGTGCTTACAGAACGACCGGCATTGCCCTTTCGTGCACACCGAGCACGACCTGAACCGGAGTATCCACGTTTGGGTGACAAACCAGCTTGGTCTTCATTCCCACCGGATGTGGCGACTCTACCATCCTGTGTGTCTACTCGGCTCTGCGTGCCTACTCGCCCATCAAGCGCAGCAATTCGATGATTAGATGTGCTGTGGGTTACACAATCATCTGTCAACACCTGCTGTTCATCGAAGCGTTGTAATCGCATGACCCGATGTTTTCTCCGAAGGGAACGACGGTGTTCCAACCAGGCAGCATAGCCACCCGGCCATTTTCCTGCTCGTCCAGTGCCGTCCAACACTATTACGTCATCTACGACTCGATCGAGTAGAGAGCGATCGTGGCTGGCCATTATTAAAGCCCCAGGCCAATCTGCAAGAAAATCTTCTAAAGCTCTTAAAGTGTCTAAGTCGAGGTCATTGGTAGGCTCATCGAGCAAAAGCACGTTAGGAGCCGAAGCGAGCGTACTCACCAATTGCAAGCGGCGACGTTCCCCACCCGATAACAACTCAACCGGCGCCCTCTGTGCATCCGCATCAAACCAGAAACGCTCAAGCATTGCCGACTCCCACCATGTAGGCGAAGAAGCCCCAGGCGCGGTTACTACCTCAAATACTCTCAGATTGCCCGGAAGAACGCTGAGACGCTGATCGTAATAGCCTATTCGCACTGTCGGACCTTTGCTGACTCTGCCCGCTTGAGGGGCTAGCCTGCCAGCGATCACATCCAGCAAAGAAGATTTACCCACACCATTAGCACCTACTATACCAAGCCTCTCACGTCGCCCTATTGTTAGGTTCAAGCCTCGCACGATAGGTTTTGCAGAGTCGTACCCTATGACTACGTCGTGCAGTTCCACGACCTTGTCCCCGAGCCTGGGGGTCATCCGATCTGCTGATACTGAGTTCAGATCCAACCGTGAATGGCGTATTGACTGCTGCTGATCGTTCGCAATCACAGCTTTAGCTTTCTTTATACGGGCTTTGCTTTTACGTGTACGTGCTGGAGCACTACGCCGCAGCCAAGCGAGTTCTTGCTGCGCCAGTTTACGTCGAGCGAATTCGGTGGTGTCTGCTGAAGATTGTCGGACAGCTCGAGCTTGCAAGTAAGACTGATAGCTTCGGTGCTGATACACAAGTCCTTCTTGAAGCTCTATCACTCGTGTAGTTGCTTTCGCCAGTAGCTGCCGGTCATGCGTGACGATCACAACACCTCCTTGGAATCGTTTGAGCTCCGCCTCAAGCCATTCTGTGGTGTCTAAATCAAGGTGGTTGGTAGGCTCATCCAAAATGAGCAAGTCAGACTCTAGAGCCAGTGATGCCGCTAACGCTGTTCGACGAGCTTGACCCATGCTGAGTGTGCTCACCTCAGCATCGATAAGCTGCTTGTCCAAACCGAGACGATCAAGCAAAGCCGTGCCTTTCCAATGAAAACCCACATTTGACGCCGCAGTTCCCGGTTTTAGTTCGGTTTCTTGGTCGAGAAACGAGATGCGAACGTTACGCCCCCATCTGATAGTTCCACTATCTGGCTCGGTGCGTCCGGAGAAAATGCGCAAAAGAGTGGATTTTCCTGCTCCGTTTACACCTAATACACCAACCCGTTCACCTTGTTTTACGGTAATACTGGCATCTTCAAAAAGTGGTCTACCAGGACGGAAGACCGCTAAGTTGTGAGCATCTACCAGTACCACACTCACAGGCTAGAACTGCCGACTGCCGACGCACAAGATCCGCGCAAACCTGTGTCTGGAACAGCTTATTGCGCACGTGCAGGCTACGACTGCCGAAACTGGCACACAAGTCCAGATAATTACCACCCTAGCACTCAGTTCAATGATATATTCTATTGTAGATGTCGTCCGCATATGGGCCAAGGGCTGGCACCACGAAGAGCATACAACTCACGAGCACGTGCTTCTTGTTCACTAGGTGAGGCCGAAGCAGGATCACCACTACCACCTACCGACTGCCATGTCACAAGATCAAACTGATAGGCCCCTCTATATTTACCGCTAGAGCTGATAGCAGCATAATTGTTTGTGGATTCACAAAAACGCAGAGCATCCCATTTCTCTTGTGGCGCAAAACCGTGACGACCGTAAGTTATGGCTAGCTCAGCCCGATCCCACGCTTCGGCCAACACTAGCAACTCCAATGCTTCAGCTTCCTGCAAATCCACAACTGCTAACTCAGAGTTAACTCTTTCTATCTCACCATGAATGTAGCTTATGTTCATCACTACATCCATCTGATTGTCATCTAATTGAAGTTCCAATTTCTGTATTTGGTTCACACCGGACAACAAGTGCTGATTCAACTTTACATCCATCGAAGTTTCCGTGTTGATCAGAGTGTCGATATCCCATTCAGAATAGGGAAGCGTCCCTAAAAGCAAGTTGACCGCCATACTTTGGGTAAATGCCTGCAATCTTTCAATTTCTAAAGTCAGTTCCTGCTCAGCAATACTCAGCCGTTCAGCAGCCTCCATTGCAACACCAAGATCAGTATGAAGTTGTTTGAGTTCGCCTACTAACCGAGGGCGGGTTTCTTGTAAGGCAGCTATCTGTGATTGCAGAAATGAAGCTTTCGGAACATCCCCGCGTAGTTCATGGTAGCCCTCAGCAGAAACTTTAAGAGCGGTGCTAGATGTACACAAAATGAACATTGCCAGAACAGCACAGGCAGCAACAAGGAAGCGACGGATAACGAAAACAGGATGAGATGGAAACTCTAGTAACTGCTCTGACATGGATTTCTTTGGCATGGATTTTGCATGACTTTTTGGAGTAGACAAAGCCCGCTTGACACGCCAAGCGTCAAACGTTAAATTATTGAATTCAGACTCCGCCTAATAGAGTAGTAATATTAAGTTTACGCCTCAAAACGCAAACAACAACTTAAACTCACATGAATCAAGTATGCCAGCACCCGCAAACACTGCTTACGACGCTGTACTGATAGTGTCTTTTGGGAGCCCTGAAGGTTCCGATGATGTGATGCCTTTCTTGGCGAACATAGCATCTGGGCGCAAGATCCCTGCTTCCAGGCTGGAAACAGTCGTTGAACAGTACTACCATGTTGGAGGTGTGAGTCCACATAACAAGCATTGCCGCAAACTGCAAGCGGCTTTAGCGGAACAACTCGCCAATGCGGGGCACAACCTGCCCGTATATTGGGGAAACAGAAACTGGCATCCCCTACTTGAGAGTACTCTCACCGATATGGCAGCACAAGGACACAAACGTGTGCTGGCTATCGTGACCTCAGCATATTCGTCATATTCCAGTTGTCGGCAGTACCTTGAAGACATAGCAGCCGCTCAGTTTGCAGTGGGGCCGAATGCGCCTGTAGTCCATAAGGTAAGAGCCTTCTATGATCATCCAGGCTTTGTTATGCCTTTTATCGATGCTACTGTGGAAGCTCGATCGCGTTTACCATTGTCACTTAGAACGGAAGCGGTCTTATTGGCAACCGCTCATTCAATACCACAGGCCATGGCACAAGCTTGTGACTACGAACAGCAGTTGCGAGAAACAGGCCGACTGGTAGCAGCCGGTGCTGGTTTTGAAAGCTGGGAACTAGTATGGCAAAGTCGAAGTGGGCCACTGGAAATTCCATGGTTGGAACCAGATATCAACGACCGCCTGACCTCTCTAGCAGCAACAAACAAAACCCGATCTGTTGTGGTAGCCCCTATAGGGTTTGTGAGCGACCATATGGAAGTCATCTGGGATCTAGATGTAATAGCTGCTAAAACAGCCGAGCGTCTTGACATTAGTTTTAGCAGGGCCATAACCCCAGGCACTAAACCTGATGAGAGGTTTGTGGCTATGTGTTTGGAATTAATCGAAGAGCGTATTGAACCAGGAACAACTTGCCGTTCAATGGGTGACTTGGAAACACGTCCGCACGCATGTCCGCCCAACTGTTGCCCAAAACGAGTAATCCATGACCAGAACGACCACCCGGCTACCCCTGACCAAAAGTAAACATATCAGTGTCGACCATGCCTGAACTACCAGAAGTAGAAACAATCCGCTTGCAGCTTCAGCCTCTGTTGAAAGACCGTCTAATAGTTGATTCAGGGTCTCATCCTTCTGAGAAATTCACCATGTCCAGTAAAGCTATCGGCCACAGAATCAGTCAAACGTGCAGAAGAGGCAAATATCTGATTATCTGCCTGATCACTGAATCAGCCAATGAAAAGACAGGCGACAAGAGCGTATCACAAGATACTTGTGGACATCCCCACCAGGAACGGGAGCTTACTTACACTGAACCAGACGAAAAAGACACACTTCAAGATGCTGATGCCGCTCCTAGTGAACCTCTTAACGGGCCGTTACACAAGTTGCAGCCCGGCAACTCGCCAGAGCAGAACGCGAGCCTACGACAAGTTGACCGGGAACTGATTATTCATTTAGGAATGACAGGAAGACTTTCGCTTAGCAATGAAAAGCAGCTTGATCACCCCCATCTTCGTGCCTGGTGGTTGTTGGACAATGAAACCGTCCTTGCTTTTCACGACGTCAGACGCTTTGGGCGGGTCTATTTCGTAAAAGCAGGAGACTATAACAGTATAAGAACTTTAAACAATATCGGCCCTGAGCCTTTCAGCGAACAGTTCACAGCAGCCGATTTTCATAAGGCAGCACAGTCCAGCCGTCGTTACATAAAAACCCAGTTGTTGTCGCAACGACTTGTGGCCGGCATAGGCAATATTTACGCCGACGAGGCACTATGGTATGCCCATGTCAATCCTGTTGCACGGCGACTTTCCAAAACCAGAGCTGAGACTTTGGTGGATAGCATACGTGAAGTTCTGACTTCAGCACTACATCATAAGGGAACGACATTACGTGATTATGTGACTGTTCAAGGACATCCCGGTCAGAATCAATATCACTTGCAGTGCTACGGGCGTGCTGGAAAACCATGCAACCGTTGTGCTACACAATTACGCCGTAGAGTTGTTGACGGTCGCGGCACATCATGGTGCCCGAAATGCCAACGCTACTAACACCACCGATGGCCACACCACACTACACTGCTGCCGCTCTTAGCGGTTAGATGGCCACACTATCGTCACTTTGAAAATTATCTTCTTTCAAGTAAACACCTTCTGCGGCACTCTTGAAAAACAAACAGTTTTACTGACTGAGCAATCCTTACCAAAATACGTTCGCTGTCTCCATTTGTTGCTTGTTTCGGTGGTATAATGAATTTATGGGTCTTCTTCGCGTAATCCGCTCGGGTGGTGCGTGCTAGGTGTCTTCTAATGCTCAC
>JAPPJC010000084.1 GCA_028820455.1 Acidimicrobiaceae bacterium | reverse complement strand
CGCCCTCCCACTCCACGACGCTCCACCCGCGCTCCGAGCCGGGCCCCACGTAGTCCGCGGCGGGGCCGCCCCAGGTTTATTGTTTTAGTGGTTTTTGTGTGAGGGTCTCGTTGAGAACTTGTTGGAGGCTTCAGGGAGAGTTGATGAGTGTTTATTGAAAAGGGGTTTCATGTTGGATCGTGTTAAGAATCTAGTTTTTGTTCTGGGTCTACTCGTACTGCCTGTCTACTCGAGACACTCTATACTGGATCGTTTCAAGAATCCGGTTTTTGCTTTAGCATTGTCTAAGCGGTATAGGAGCAAGACATATGTCATAGCCGTGTATGTCGCGTATGTCGTGTATGCCGCGTATTCTCTTTTTACCCTTACTTTAAACTGGGATGTTGTGATTGCCGCCTATCCTTATCATGGCCATCGGACACTACTTGAGGAGCTGTTTTGGGCAAGTACGCTTCTGGTGGTTGTTAGTGTGATTTTTCTTGTGGTGCCTGTTTTGGCGGCTAGTTCTGTTGTGGGTGAGCGTCGGCGTGGAACTTTGATGCTTGTTCAGTTGAGTTTGCTTCGACCGTTTGACATTGTTTGGGGTAAGGTTGTTGCTTCGGTTGCTCCTGTTTTGTTTCCTGCTGTGGTCTGCGTGGTTACGTTGCTTTCGTTTTTTCTGCGGGCGGACATGGTGGGTATAGAGCGTGTACAGTGGTTTTTCGGTAGTGTTATTGCGGGTGTTGCGCTGGTCGTGCTGAGTGTGGCTGTTTCGGTTGTCTGTGTGTTGTTTTCGACGTTTGCTAAGAGCAGCGCAGCAGCGATTGTCATGAGCTACGGCCTGCTTTTTTCGATGATATTTATGATGATGTTAGCGTGGGATTGACGGGGAATTGGGTGACTTCAATCTATTTCTTAGAGGGGCGTTACAGCATGGGAGGAGAAAGAGCTTTTCGGCTAAGCTTGCTAGTGTGCATAGTGTGCATAGTAGGGTCGTCTCCTTGTTTTTTGTGGGCGTGTAGGAGGCTGCGTTTACCGGCTAAAAAATAGTCTGCCCCTTATTGTCTGCTGGGAGCTTTGTTGGAGCTTGTTGTCGAGGTTTTACCCGATGGCAGTGGCTCCGCCCATGTATGGTTGAAGTGCCTCGGGTACGGCGATTCTGCCGTCGGGTTGGTGGTGTGTTTCCACCAGAGCAGCCCACACTCGAGGTACTGCTAAGCCAGACCCGTTGAGAGTGTGCACCATCTGTGTGCGTTTACCTTCGGTGGGGCGGGTGGAACGGGGGCGATAGCGGATGTTAGCGCGCCGAGCCTGATAGGCACGACACCAGGACACGCTTGACACCTCCAGCCATTGGTCTGCACCTGGAGCGTATGCTTCAATGTCGAAAGTTCGAGCAGATGCTTCACCCAGATCGGCGTCGCAGAGGTCGAGTATCCGGTAGGCCAAGCCAAGATCAGCTATGGCTTGTTCGGCTCGGCCGAGTATCTCTGCGTGGATATCCGCAGCTTGAGCAGGAGTGCAAAATCCGTATAACTCAACCTTGTCGAACTCATGAACTCTCAGTAGTCCCCGTGTTTTGCTGCCCGCAGATCCTGCTTCACGGCGAAAACAAGACGTATGAGCCATGAGCCGCACAGGCAGGTCGGCTTCGTCCACTATCTCGCCGCTCAGCAGCGAAGTCAACGGGACTTCTGCGGTGGGTATAGGCCATAGATTGTCACGTTCTATGTGGTAGGCATCGTCGACGAACTTGGGCAGATGCCCAGTGCTTGTCATCACTTCGGTGCGCACAAGAGTGGGCGGACGGATTTCCTCGTAGAGGTCACGGTTACGGTCGAGTCCGTATTCAATCAAGGCGCGCGCCAGACGGGCCCCTTCACCCCGATACATGGCAAACATCGAACCCGACATTCTCGCTGCTCTGTTCATATCGAGAATCCCCAAAGCCTCACCGATCTCCCAGTGCGGCATCCGCTGACACTCAGTGTAGGAATCAGTGTCATAGCCGACCACTTTCGTTACCACGTTGTCATCGGCTGATGCACCAGACGGGCAGTCATCAGCAGGCAGGTTGGGTATCTTCAGCAAAGTACGGCTGATTTGAGCTGCTAGTTCATCGGCTTCTGCTGTGATTTCTGTTAGACGGTTGCCGAGTTCACGGCTGCGTGCTTTCAGCTCGGCGGTTTCATTGTGGCGGCCATCGCGGTGTAAGGAACCGACAGAAGCTGAAATACGGTTGATCTCAGAACGCATCTCGTTGATTTTCCCCAGAATCTGACGATGTTGTCGATCGCAGGAGATTGTCTCATCTAAAGCTGTGGTTGACTCACCCCGGCGGGCTATGGCAGCTTTCACCGTGTCGGGCTGTGTGCGTAGTAGATGTAGGTCGATCATGATTTGAGTGGCAATCCTGGTTGGCTGGTGTTGATACAGTGTCCAATCTAGGATCCAATCGGGTTGTTCGTGCAATCCTGGTTGGCTGGTGTTGATGACGGGGTGTTGGTGAGACGGTTTTGGCGTTGGCGGCGTTCCGTTTCATCGGCGCGACGTTGCGCTGCTGCCCAACGAAAGAACCTTATAGCGATAAGAGTCCACAAGTAGCCACCACCTATTATTTTCATTACCACCCCAGCGGCTTGCTGATCGGAGGTTACTGATATACCCCACAAACGAGCCCCATGGTCGTAAGCGGAATACACGGAGCCTTCGGCGAAAGTAAGCCAAGCAGCAGGTACTGTTGGAACTATGGACATAGTAAAAAGATATACCATTTTTGCGGGTTCTGATACCTGTAGTTCCTTAAGAGGCCCCAGCACGGGAGTCCACATCATCAATGCCGTCAAGAACACCAGCAGATGCATAAGGTAATGGAAAGCACCGCTACGAACCGACCAATCAACCGCAACAGTCCAATGTGTCAGCACCTGAACCGCATTGAAAGCTATTGCTGCCAACACCGGGTGGGATAAACGCCGCAAAAACGCAGCAGAACGAGAGTTGTCAAGCACGATAAGTCGTGCCAGCCATTCTGGTGTGGCGAGTAGTAGCAACGGCGGCACCACGAAACTGATCAGCAGATGTTGCACCATGTGCATCGAGTAGAGATATTTCTCAGATATGTCGTGCATAGGCCAGTCGGCTGCCACCCATAGCAGCAGCACACCTGAAGCGAAATACAGTTTTTGGCGTCGCGTTACTATCGTTGACGGCGGGTTTGGTCCTTGCAATGCCAAAGGCCCCACCACCCGCACAACGTAAACACCGATCGCTACTATCGTTGCAACTGTGAACCACACCTCGGGATGCAGTTGTAGCCGCCAAAAGTCAGAGTCGACCACTGCCACTGTTTCAGTTGTCATGCTTTGAGCATTAGTGACTAGTAGCACGGCGAGATGCTTGGGTATGGGGAGAAGTTGTTAAGGGGCGATAGCGGTGGGTAGTTGTTGAGGGAAGGGTGTCCGTATTATTTCACCCAAAACTCTGAAGCAGCTAGTGTGATAAGGTACACGACTACTGCTAAAGTCAGCCCTGCTGTGAACAATCTCGCGTAGATTTTGTTATCGAAACGCAGATGCATAAACCAGGTGGCTACTAGGTAAAACTTCACAACCATCATAAAAATCAACGCAGGTACCAGGAATACGCCCCAGTCGAGCACCGACCGGAAGTATGTGAAAACCTCCAACGCTGTGACTCCAGCAAGTATTAGCGCGATCTTGATATAAGCCCAGCCTGAAGGGTGAGCGTGGCCGTGATGGGTTAAAGAGTCTCTAGCAGACTCATGATCGGTGTCAATGTCGGCGGGTTCGGGTTCTGCGTCTTCTGCGGGTTCGGTGTCGGTGGTGGTATCTTCGGCGGTGGTGTCGTCTTCTGCGGGTTCGGATGCGATGTCTTCGGTGTCAGCATCAGCTTCTGTGTTTTGTTTTAATGCAGTAGCATCTTGCGCTTTAGTATCTTTTGTCATGCGGGTGCTTTCGTTACTGCAATTACCATTACGTTAGTCAGCATACTATTCTACCGCAGTCCGCGGATTTTCTAGCGGATTTTAATCAAGGCAACACCACAGGGAGTTACACTTAGGACTTGCTATTTGGCATGTGACTCGAATTACGATTATACAAGCATAGGAAAGAAACGAGCGAGACAAGGCATGATTGATTTACGTTCTGACACTGTTTCTCGGCCCACTGACGCGATGCGAGCGGATATGGCAGCAGCGGAAGTAGGTGATGACGGATATGGCGAAGACCCTACCGTGAACAAGCTGCAAGAAATGGTAGCGGATCTACTCGACAAGGAAACGGCTTTGTTCGTGACTAGTGGTACGCAGGGCAACCTGTGTGCACTGTTAGCTCACTGTGGCCGTGGTGACGAGTACATAGTAGGGGAGCATGCTCACGCCTACCGGTATGAAGGTGGTGGAGCAGCGGTGCTAGGTTCGATTCAGCCTCAACCTGTGCCGATCAACCCTGACGGGATGATTGATCTGGCAGCTGTCGAAGCTGCGGTCAAAGCCGATGACGTGCACTATGCTCGCACCCGCTTGTTGTGTTTGGAAAACACTATAAGTGGACGTGTCCTCACTCTTGATCAGATGACAGATTCGAGACTCTTAGCAGACAAGCACGGTTTAGCACACCACCTTGATGGTGCACGCTTATGGAATGCCAGTGTGGCTTTGGGTGTTACTCCAGCGGCGGTGGCCGAGCAGTTCGACTCGGTGTCTGTGTGCTTGTCCAAAGGATTGGGAGCACCTATGGGGTCGCTGCTAGTTGGTCAGGCAGCCCTGATCAAGGAAGCCCATAAGTGGCGCAAAATGCTTGGCGGTGCATTACGTCAGGCGGGTATGGTGGCTGCGGCTGGTATTCACGCGTTGAAGTATCACATAGACCGTTTATCGGAAGATCATGCCAATGCCACTCGATTAGCTGAAGGTCTTGGCAGCATAGAAGGGATTGAAATTGAGGCTCAAGCCACTAACATGGTGTTTATCGATGTTGATATCTCAAGAATTGATGTTGATATCTCAAAACATGAGACCCCTGCAAGTGGGACTCTTGAAAGTAAGACCTCTGCGAACGAGGCTTTTGCAACTTCTCATGGGTTTGGCGAATCGCAAGCTTATGTGGGTGAAGTCATCAAAAAAAGCCTGTTAGAGCGAGACATCAACACCACCTGGGATGGCTCGCAATCTCGCTTGGTTGCACACCTCAATGTAAGTCAGCGAGACATTGACTTCACGGTCGAAGCCTTCAAAGATCTGCTGGGGTAGAATAGGCTAGTTGACCCCGAACCGTAGCGTAACGTCAGAGCTCAGAGTCTTGTGATATATTCTGTAACATCAACGTCTTCAACCCCGCGTGTTGGAGGTCTTGAACGTGTTCTGGGTGGTGGTGCACGGTGCACGCCAGAGCGGTAAGACAACCCTCGCTCACTGCGCTCAACACTGTCTGCGTGTCGTTTTGCGAACATTGTGGTGGCTGCAGATAAGTAGCGGCACGCACGGCGAGGCGGAGTCGGTGTCTCCCTGCTAGGTTAACGTGCTGCTAGTTTGGAGTGACAGTTCGTTCATCCGACCAGGAGCTCCAGCCTGCTTCATTTAAGGCTCGTATTCTTACCCTGTAGGTGGTGCCGTTGGTTAGGCCTGTGATGGTCTGAGGATTGGAGGGGCTGAGAGTAGGTGAGGGTCTTACTATAGTCCATCCGCTTGTGTCAGTGTTGACTTTATATTCAAGCCTGTACAGCGTGGTAGGGTAAATGCTGGTAGTGTTTGTAGACCAAGATACCGTGAACTGTCCACTGCCGATGTCAGTGATCGTGGGTGAAGGTTTGGTTGGTGCTGCGTATTTCGCGTCGAGGGTGGCTGTGAGTATGTCGGACCATTCACTCCAAATGTCGCCTCCTTGGCCGCTCAGCTTAGCGCGTACGCGTACTTGGTATTCAGAGCCGTTGGTTAAACCTGTGATTTTGGCAGGTGCTATTGCGTTTTTACCGTACGGATTGGTGGTTATGCTTGTCCAGTCGTCAGAGTTGGTGAGTTTGTATTGGATTTGATGATCTTTTAGCAGCCAGGTACCTGCTCCCCAGTCAAAGTGCCATTTGGCTGTGATTTGTTGATCACCGGGTTTCAAAACGAATTCGGGTGGTTTGGGAAGTGTTGCGTATGGTGTTCCGGTTATCTCGTCTGACCATGGTCCCCATCCGTGTTGGTTTTGAGATCGTAGACGGACGGTGTATTCGTCACCGTTGGTGAGTCCGGTGATTTCCACATATCTCAACCACCATTCAGGGTAGGTGGACACCCAAGTGCTGCTTCCGGATTTTTTTGTATTGAATTTCACGTTTAGAGATGTCAACCGCACCTCGAATCCCCCAGAAATAATAAACACCTAGATAACCGTCGCCTCCGGCAATCCTCAAGATGGATCCTTTGTCAGGTGCATTCGGTGCTGGTGGTGGTATTGTCGGTGGTGTTGGTGGTAGTCCGGTTGTTGTTGCTGATACTCTTGCGCTCCAATCCCCGAAGCCTTCGCCGTGTTGTTTTCTAGCAGACACCATCACTTGGTATTGGGTTCCACTTTTCAGACCTGTGATAGTTGCCGAGGTCAAAATGGTTTCCAAAGTTCCGCTCTCGCTGGAATCAGCAGACGTGTAATAAAGGTTATAGTCTGCGATGAATTGGCCGTCGCCTGTGTTGACAGGTGGATCCCATGTCGCAGTAATCGAATCGTCTCCGGGTAGCAGCTCAAGGTTAACAGGTGCAGTACTTGTTACGGGTACTATGTTGGAAAGCTCAGTCCAAGCTCCTGTCCCTACTCTTAGTCTGATATCGTATTCAATACCGTTAAGCAGGCCACTAATGGTAGCCCGATAGCTAATAGTACGCCTCGTGTCGCCAGGCGTTGCGCTGGTTCTTGTTTCGGCGGTAAAGTTTTGGGAAGTGAGATTCTGCGTGTTCCATTCATTAGACGAGGATTCTTTGTATTGAAGTAGGAAACTACTTGATGGTAGCTGGCCTAGGCTGTTGCTACCATCCAAGTCCCAACCCCAAATAGCTCGAATCTGCTCATCATAACCGTTAGCGTAGAGGCCTAGTGCGTTGGTGGCTGGCGTTGTGGGGGTGTAGGTTCCTGTTGTTGTGTCGGGGGTGGTGGTTGTTGTTGTTGGTAGGGTTGGTGGGGGGGGGGGGGGGGGG
>JAPPJC010000050.1 GCA_028820455.1 Acidimicrobiaceae bacterium | reverse complement strand
GCAGCCGGGTCAGCAGCCGGGTGGTCAGGGTCAGCAGCCGGGTCAGCAGCCGGGTCAGCAGCCGGGTGGTCAGGGTCAGCAGCCGGGTCAGCAGCCGGGTGGTCAGGGTCAGGGTAGTGGGGCTGGTAGTAACAGATCATCTACTGTTTGGCTTCCGGAAAGTGATAGTGATTTACTGGAAGCTCAAGGTCAACCCACATCTGATGAATCGGTGCCCGATAACTGGTTGGGCGAACGAACGACTTCTGGTTCATCAGGAGCACATGTAGCGGTTAACGATGTTTTTGGTTCTTACCGTGATGAGGCTGTGGAAAGCTTAGAGCGTGGGCAGGTTTCTCCATCATCACGTGTGCTAGTGCAACGCTACTTCGATTTTATAGCTGGTTTAGAGTAATGATACCCAAAGGTTTGAGTGCAGGGTTTGCAGACTCCAAGAGGGTATTCAGGCTCTGAACGACCAGGAACGGATTCTAAGAGTCGAAAGTTGTAAAAGCCGGCAACGAAAGCTGGAAAAGCTGAAAACCAGGAGGCTAGATGTGTTGGAGATGACCCCGGAACGTTACGCTGCTATGGCTGCGGCCATTGAGGCTGAGGTTGGCAAAGTCATTGTTGGCCAGACCGATCTCATACGCGGCATTCTTGTTTGTCTGTTATGTGAAGGACATGCACTTCTTGAGGGTGTGCCAGGTCTCGGCAAAACAATGACACTACGCACACTAGCTGATGCTGTGGATGTGGAATTCGCTCGTGTTCAGTTCACTCCCGACCTCATGCCTGCTGACATTGTAGGCACACAGGTGATTAAAACCAGCGAGAGTGGTTACAGCGACTTTGAGTTCAGGGCTGGGCCAGTTTTCGCCAATCTAGTGTTAGCGGATGAAATCAATCGAGCTACCCCTAAAACACAGTCGGCTCTATTGGAAGCGATGCAGGAACGTTCGGTTACCGTCGGTGGTGTGACACGTCCACTACCTCGACCGTTTTTGGTCATGGCCACCCAGAACCCGCTAGAAATGGAAGGAACCTATCCTTTGCCCGAGGCTCAGCTTGACAGGTTTTTTCTCAAGATACATATTGATATGCCGCCAACGGATGAGCTTGTAACCATACTAGAGCGCACCACTGGAACCCACGAAGCCCAGGTTGTGCCTGTTGCCAATGGCAGCGATATTGCTGCTATGGTCGCTTTGACTCGTAAGGTCCCTATAGCCGATCATGTTTCCAAGTATGCTGCCAACTTGGTTGTGGTTAGTCATCCTCAGCATGGAAAGGCACCGGAGATGGTACGGCGTTACGTTCGGTTCGGGGCTTCACCTCGGGGGGCTCAAGCTCTTGTGCTTGCGTCTAAAGCCAATGCTTTGCTAGCAGGACGGCCTTCGTCTTCGATTGAGGATATACGAACGGTCGCTAAAGCAGCATTGCGGCATCGGCTGGTGCTCGGTTATGAGGCGGTAGCTGATGAGGTAGCCTCCGACCAGATCATAGAAGCCATTATTGAAGCAGTACCGGAACCTGGATCTGGAATCCGTGGGGCACCATAATGGCGTTGCTGTCTGCGGCAATGATGGGTCGTTTAGAACGGCTGCAACTTGCCACTCGGCGACCTTTAGCAGGCCATCTCGCTGGTGCTCATCGTTCACAGCGTTATGGTTCTTCACTGGATTTTGCCGATTATCGCAACTATAATCCTGGTGACGATTTTCGTCTTATCGATTACCACTTGTTAGCTCGTCTCAATGTTCTTCTCATAAAACTTTTTGAAGCTGATGATGAATTGAATCTGCGGATACTGATGGACACTTCAGCATCGATGGGGTCGGACGGCAAACTAGCACATGCCAAGCGACTAGCCGCAGCCGTAGGGTTTGTTGCCCTAGTGAGACGTGACACGGTCAATGTGTACACGTTTCCAAGGAACCGTCCGGCACCTCGTTTTGCTAGTAGACACGCAACTGCTCAAATGTTCCACCATCTTGAAGAACTCACGGCTATTGGCCCAACCACAATGGTACAAGCAGCCCGTCATCAGCTGTCGATGCCAGGCAAGCCAGGGTTAACGGTTCTGATCTCAGATCTTCTCACCTCCGACTGGGATCGGGGCATTTCGCGTCTTCTCGCACGAGGAAGCGACCTCGTTGTGGTACACGTCTTATCACAAGCTGAGGTAGAACCGAGCTTTTATGGTGACCTTGAAATCATCGACCGTGAAACAAAAGAACGACTACCTGTGAGTCTAACCCCTGAAACACTTGGCAGCTATCATGAAAGCTTCGCAGCTTGGCTTGACAGGGTAGCGACTCGCTGTCGTCACTTGGGTGCAGCCTACATACGAACTCTAGCCGATGATGATCTTGAATCTTTGCTGCTGACAAGGTGGATGCAGGGAGGTGTTTTTCGATGAGGTTTTTGAATCCTATGGGCTTATGGTGGGCGACACTTGCCATTCCGGTTTTGCTTCTTTACATCCTCAAGCCAAAACGACCTCCACGTGTGGTTAGTTCTATCTTTTTGTGGACACCCCTCGAGCGACCCATAACCGCTGCCAAGCCGTTTCGCATGATCCGGCCTTCATGGCTGCTTTTCTTGCAGCTTCTCGCTGTTGCATTGCTTACCATCGCTATCGCCAATCCAGTGCTGGTAAGCCCAGCTTCGCTGGCAGAGCATACAGTGTTTTTGATTGATGGTTCAGGGTCTATGCTCGCACAAGATGGCACTCCTGATCGGCTTGCCGATGCGAAAGCTAGGGCTCGTGAGGTTCGGCGTGAGTTGCCAACCGGAGGTATCGCCAGTGTAATCGAGGTCGGCCCACGACCTCGGGTGATGTTGTCGTCCAGTCCTGATATCAATGCTTTTGATGAGGCTGTTGAAGTAACAAGTGCTACCACAGGTCGTGCCGATTTCGCAGCTGCGTTCGCTCTTGCTGAAGGGCTGGAAACGCCTAATTCTCCTATCGGTTTTGTTTTGGTTTCCGACGGGGGATTGACAGAGGAAGAACAACGTCTACTACCAGCGGGCACAACCTACGAACAGGTAGGATCGGATGCCGACAACCGAGCCATCGTAGGGCTTGATGTTGAAGCTCTCCCAAACGAACTGTATGTGGCTGTTACTCTCGCCAATCGGGGTAGGTCGGCTACTACTCAGACTCTGCGTCTTGATGTCGATGGTCGCACCCGTGAACGCGTGGAGTTGGATTTCAGTGTTGGTAGGACATTCGTATATGAAACGACTCTGACCGTAGGCGACCGAGTTGACGCATATTTAGAAGGTGAAGACCTACTCGCAGCCGACAATTACCGTACTGCGGTCAGTTGGCGGCGTCAACCGATTCGAGTCCGGCTAGTAGGCAATTCCGACCTGTTTATCGATGCCTTGCTTTCAGCTGTTGATGGGATCAAGTTAGTGCAGGACGGAGATTCAGAAGGTCCGGACCTTATCATTTACAACCAGTCTGCAGTGCCTGCTGAACCTTCAACACCTTTTCTTGCTATTCGTCCCCCTGGTGGGGTTTTAACAACGCCTGGTGCGGTTCCAGCGGTGTCAGTCGTTGGCGAGGTCACGCTGCCTGCTTTGACTTTGTTCCGTTCAGATGATTCTTTGTTGCAAGGCATCGACCTGTCAGAGTTGGCTGTTGCCACAGCCCAGCAGGTGCAAACGGACACGGCTGAAGTGCTACTCGGCGCGGAATCCGCTCCCTTGCTGCTTCGGGGCAGGACTAACGGAGTTAGATTTGCTTATTTGGCATTCCAGTTAGCTGATTCGAATCTTCCGTTGCAACTGGCCTTTCCTTTGCTTGGCGATCGTTTACTGTCAGAACTTACAGGCACAGTACTACCTCCAGCGGCTATTGAAGTCGGCCGCGTTTTAGATGTGCCGTCACAACTCGGTGCTGTGATCACCGATCCTTCTGGAGCGGTTTCTGATCTGGCACCTGGGACACCTGGATTTGTTACTGATCAACCCGGGTTGTGGAGTATTGATATCCCCGATCGTCCCACAATGTTCGTGGCTGTCAATTCTGCGTCTACGGAGTCGATTCTTACACCGGTGCCGGGCCTCCCAACCAAAATTCGGCAACCGCGTCCTGGAGAAGATCCCCCTAGTCTGCTATCTTCGTTGCGGCCGTGGTTTCTGGTAGCAGCACTCTTGATTGTAACTGGCGAGTTCTTGCTTGCACGCCAGAGAACCGGAGTGCATCCACGTCAGTGGAGAATATCCGCGGCTCTACGAATTCTCGCTGCTTTAGCGTTATTGGGGGCGTTCTTCAACATTGGGATTAATCGTGACGCGCATCATGTCGCCACTGTGTTTGTGGTAGATGCTTCAGATTCGCTTGGAATCAACGGACAGAATGAAGCTGTTGAGTTTGTTCGGGATGCTTTGGACGAGATGCCCGCCGACGCACGAGCTGCTGTGGTGATGTTCGGCAGGGATTCCCGCATTGAATTATTGATGCAATATCAGGTGTCTCTGTCTCATCCGTCTGTTGTCGTTGATCCTAGTGGCTCCAATCTTGCTGCTGCTTTGCGGCTTGGCGGAGCGATCCTTCCCTCGGACGCGCGACGTCGTATAGTGCTGGTCAGTGATGGCCGCCCCACTAATGGTGATGTCATTCATGAGGCAGAGCAGCAACGTAGTAGAGGTGTCATTGTAGACACGGTGTCGCTCAACAGTGCCAATGTTGGTGGTGACGACATAGCCATTACGGGGGTGCGTGTTCCAAGCCGGGTGGCGGAAGGCGATGAGGCGTTCATTGTTGTAAAGCTTGAATCAACTTTCGAAGGCTCGGTTGATGTCACGTTATTTGCCGATGACGAGTTGTTGTCGTCACGGCATGTGGATGTGGTACAAGGCACGCAGACCGTAACTTTTACTGACACAGCCACTCAGATTGGGCTGCGTCGCTATCAAGTGCGCATTGCAAGTGCAAATGACGGCATTGTGCAGAACAATACAGCTTTCGCAGCGGTTGATGTGGAAGGGCCTCCAAGGGTGCTCGTCGTAGAAGGAAAACAGGATGAAGGAACTAGGCTAGCCGCTGCTTTGGAAGCTGGTGGTTTGAATGTGCACATTATTCCGGTTCAGTTGTTTCCTCAGCTTGAAGACCTACTCACGTATTCTTCCATTGTTTTGGCGAATGTAGACAAAAACCAAATGTCCAATCATCAGATTAGATCTTTGAGTGGAGCGGTGCGAGACGGAGGGCGAGGACTTGTAACCATAGGTGGGGATCAATCTTACGGTGTAGGCAACTATCACCGAAGTGAGTTGGAACTCTTACTGCCGGTTGTGAGTGAAGTTGAAGCTCATCAAGAACGCAAAACCGTAGCGCAGGTGATTGCAGTAGACACCAGCAGTTCTATGAGTGGGGGCCTTGATGGTTTCAACAAGACTGACATAGCTCGAGCTTCGATTGCTCGTAGTGCTGCTGTTTTAAGCATAGATGACGAGATCGGTGTGCTTGCATTCAATACCAGTGAAAGATGGGCTATGCAGCTTCAGCAGCCTAGTCAACATGCTATTGATAAGGCTATCGCTACTCTCAACCCCGGCGGTGGTACAGACATGACAAGAGTATTGGGAATCGCAGCAGAAGCACTGCGGAAAAGCGAACGCTCTCTCAAGCATATTATTCTATTCACTGATGGCTTCGCAAGTGGCGCGGAGTTGCAAGGACTCATAACAGATGCAGGCAGTTTGGCTAGTGAGGGTATCACCGTGTCGGTGGTAGCCACTGGAGAGGATGCTTCCGAGCAGCTTGTAGATGTTGCAAAAGCAGGAAAAGGTCGATTCTATCCAGGTCGAGACCTTCAGAAGATCCCAGAGATCATAATGAGAGAAACTATCCGAGCTGCTCGTGACTATATCGAAGAAGGCGAGTTTCTACCTACGATCACATCGTCTTCACCTGTGGTCGCCAATCTTGACACATCGCCGCTTTTGTTGGGTTATGTGGCAACAACAGCGAAGCCTCTAGGGTCTACCCTGATGACAATAGGACCAAAACAGGATCCGTTGTTAGTTCGATGGCAGATAGGTCTTGGAGCAGTGACGTCGTGGATGAGCGACGCTTCGCTCCGCTGGTCTCAGCAGTGGGCCAGATGGGGTGGCTATGTCGGTTTTTGGTCTAAAGTCGTGCGTGATACCTTTCCTTCACTTTCTGATGGCACGACAGCTACTATCGAAGACGGTGTTCTACATATCCGCGTGGAAAGTCAAAGTAGCTTCGGTGAGGATGCGGTCGCGGTGGCTAGGATCACAGACCCTAGCTTGTCCGGTCGTGAGCTGGTGATGAACCGAACCGGTGCTAACACTTTCGTGGGTGCACTTCCCGTGGATCTCGCGGGTTCTTATGTGGTGGGGACTTCGGTGGTTGCTGCTGATGGGTCGACCACTAACGGCATAGCAGTGACCAATGAGTCATACAGCCGCGAATATAAACCCGGTGTTACCAATACGGTAGTGATGAACAGAGTTGCTGAAGCTGGAGGCGGGCGGACCAACATCGCACCGGCTAGTGCCTTTAACACCGATGATCTAATAGTCGGCCGTTCTCGTATTATGTTTGCTTACTGGTTGGTGCCAGCTGCTGCACTCCTTTTTTTGGTGGCTGTGATCATGAGTCGTTATAATTTCGCTCCGCTCGTCGAGGCAGTGAGCAGTCGTGTGCAGGCTCGTAGGCAGCGAGCGGTTTCTGTTGAGAAGCCACTTGTTGCTAGATTGCGGAAAGTCAAATCTACTGTCAATCCAGCGGTTCGACCCACGGCTACAGCTACTACTCAGCCAAAACCTGTAGCAGTGGTAAGGCCTCGCGTTGGTAAGGAAGAACTTTCAGCAGCTGAAGAAGATCAACAGATTATAGCTGATCTGCGTAAAGCCGAAGAAGTGGCTAAGACTAAAAAGAAATCTTCTCAGACTGCTACTGTCTCGTCACTATTGGAGCAAACCCGTAATAGACGCCAGCAAGATCGCCGCCGCAAACCTTAGCTTGTGGTGCCGTATCCATTTAGTACCGTGGTTGTGTAGTCGAGTTTTAGGGTCGTAGGCCTTAGAAGCTGTCGCGTTAGTTTGTGGTGGTGGTGGGTTGTTGGGGTGTTGTGTTTGGGGTTTAGGCTGTGCTTTGGGTGTTTTGGGGGCATTGGTAGGGGATGGTGTTGCCTATGGGTGGTACCGTGCAGATTGAGATTGTTTGTGGTGTGTTGGGTGTTTGTGGTGTGTTGGGTGTTTGTGGTGTGTTGGGTGTTTGTGGTGTGTTGGGTGTTTGTGGTGGGGTGCCTGGTTGTCGGGGGGTGGCTGTTGTTGCTGGTGTTGACCAGGGGCAG
>JAPPJC010000016.1 GCA_028820455.1 Acidimicrobiaceae bacterium | reverse complement strand
CATTTCACACCACCACCAGCACCCCCACTCCACCCTAGATCGCGAAGAGCCAGTTGTCTGCAGTGGTTGTTTTCATTTAGCGCGACCTGTTTTGTTGGAATAGATGATCTAGTTGAAACTGCGAGTTCGTAGCGCATTTTATCGACTGGCCTGGAGATATGTGGGAGTTGGATCATCGGCGTGGAAGTGTGCCCGAACTCCTCGCTTTGGATGAGCCTCAACCAGATCGTCTAGTAGCTCGCATTTATACTGTAAGTCGGCCTGCGTTGGTTGTAGGTAGCTCTCAAAATCTGAGTGTTGTAGATCAGCTTCGCGCCAATGCTCTCGGTATTGATTTAGTGAAACGTCGCAGTGGGGGTGGGGCAGTTTTTTTGGCCCCTTCGCGTCAAGTATGGTTTGATTTTTTTGTGCCAACTGGTGGACCCCTATGGCAAGATGATGTAATCAAAGCAGCCGAATGGGTGGGTTTGTTATGGGCGTCGGTTGCTGCGTTGTTCACTGATGTCAAGCCTGTAATACACAGTGGAGGCTTGAAAGCCGACCGCTGGGGCAAGCTAGTATGCTTTGCTAGTATCGGGCCTGGTGAAGTGTTGATATCGGGTCGTAAAGCGATCGGAGTGAGCCAGCGTCGCAATCGTTATCGAACGCACATACAGACATCAGCCTTGGTAATCCCACCGGAGTGCAGTTCAACTGATGAAGGCTCTCTATCCGATGCCCGTCAACCGCGTCGACAAGCTTCTGCACCGAGTGTCCGTCAGTCACACCAGAATGTCTCAGCAAGTTACTCGCAGGCTTTTTCCCAAGAAGAGTTCAGCACACTGGATGAATTTGAGCTGCTGCAGCTCACACCCGAAGAACGGATAAAAGGACGGTCTGTCTTAGCTGAGCGTTGTTGCGTTCTCAATGTTGAAGCCGCAACCGCTATTGATTCGATGTTGGATGCTCTGGGTGAACAGCACTGGGGTATATCACTCTAGGGGTGGGCTTACAACCGCTATTGATTCGATGTTGGATGCTCTGGGTGTTAATCAGTTGAACGTTTCAAAGCGTTGAACAGATACCTTAGCTTTTTGCTAAAGTGGCCAAACTTACTTGATCTGATTTGAATCTCACTTTAAAGTGCTGTGAACCTTGATTTCATCAAGGTTTTGGACATTTGCGAAGCAAGTGTTCGGCTTATCGCAAACAGCTGTGGTAGCAAAATATTGTGCAGCCGATGGACACTTCAAATCATTGATGTCGATATCAAGAGGGATCGACATTCAAAATCAATTGAGACAGGCATTCAAGCGTCAAGGAAACGAACATTTGGCCATACTCATGTTAACTAACATTAATGTAATTTAATAGGCAAAATGTATTTAATCCTATTTTTCAAATACTTTAAGTATTTTTCATTAATATCTTCATCGAACTTTAACGTATTTAATTAGTCAAAAAATTTGATAGGTGGTTCAAAATGGCGTAAAGTGGTTCGGTATGGAGATAAATGGAGAAAAGGGAATATTGCGTAAGTCCACCATCTTTCGCATTTATTTGTTTTCTGTTGCATTTATTTGTTTTGGACGGCCATCTTCCTGTGTCTTAAACAGGTGCTATAAGTGGGCTTCTTAAATGTTTCTGGGAAGCCACAATCGCACGATAGACAGCAAAGGTCGACTTATTCTGCCACCGAGTTTTCGAAGTCGATTGGCTAACGGTGCTGTTATGACTCCGCTTGATTCTTGTTTGGGAATTTTGCCGGCTGCGGAGTTTGAGCGTATGGCGCAAAAGCTTGAGGCCGAAGTAAGTGAAGGCAGTGTGGACATCAATGCGTTGCGTAGTTTTGCAAGTGAAGCTACTCAGGTGGTGCCTGATGCCCAAGGCAGGATTCTGCTCTTACCTCGACTGAGAGAGATAGCTGATCTTGAGAAGACGGTAATAGTAGCTGGAGCGTTTGCGCGAGTTGAAGTTTGGAATACGCAGCGTTGGGCTGAGATAAAAGCAGCGGGCACAGAAAAATTAGCCCAAGCCATAACCCAAGGACGTGGCATCGGAAAAGCGAGCATAATGGTTGACTCGCAATGACAGCACACCGCTTTGAAACACGCAATTGCTCTGAATGTCTAGCTGATGTTCAGCCGAGGATGCTGCTGGAAGCATCCCAAAGTTCGCTACTTGTCGATGCTATTGACAAAAGAAGGAGATCCTTGGCAGAAAAAGCCTTAACCAGGATTTCCTCAAAAGCTCTCTTATGTGAAACTGCTTTAAGGATTTCTTTGCAGTATCTGCGAGGTGTTTTAAAGTTCCCTGATCAAATAATGGGCAAGCGGAAACTACATACTCCGCCCTTTCGCCGTTTGCCCACTTGGATATCTCTACCGATAGTCTTTCCGGTAATATCCGCGGATTGGGGAACTCTAAAACACCTTCCACTATACACCAACTTTGCCCGCATATAATTGCCAAGAGGTGGGCGTGTGTTGACTTATCACCATGAACCTGTTATGTGTTCAGAAGTTGTCGATGTGCTGTCGAAAGTACCGGGTGGAGTTTTTCTTGACGCTACTATCGGTGGCGGTGGACATTCGTTAGCTCTACTTGAAAGTCATCCTGAGCTTCAGTTGGTGGGTATAGACCGAGACCCAGCTGCGCTACAGGCAGCAGCTCAGCGACTTCATGCGTTTCACCGCAAGACCACTTTACAGCATGCATGCTTCAGCAAGCTTGAGGAAATCCTTGATGAGCTAGGTTGTCCTAGAATCACTGCTGCACTTTTCGACCTCGGGGTTAGTTCAGTTCATTTTGATGATGCCAAAAGAGGTTTCAGCTACCGCTTAGAAGGTCCCCTGGATATGCGGATGAACCCAACCACTGGCATAACAGCAGCCGAAATTGTAAATCAAAGCACCACCCGGACGCTTAAGTTGATCTTGCGTGAGAACAGTGATGAGCCATACGCTTATCGGATAGCTAATGCGATAGTAAAAAAACGTCCTTTTCATACCACCACAGAGCTGGCAGAAGTCGTAAAAGCATCTGTTCCTGCTGCGGTTAGACGTCGTGGCCATCCAGCTCGACGTGTGTTTCAGGCGTTGCGCATAGAAGTGAATTCAGAGTTGCGCATATTGGCACCAGCCCTTGAATCAGTATTGAAACGACTAGCACCGGCAGGAAGATGTGTTGTGCTATCCTACCATTCGGGTGAGGATCGAATAGTCAAAAACGTTTTCCGACAGGCGGCTTCTGCTGTTGTACCCCAAAAATCTGGACTACCCCTACCTGTCAAAGTCGAACCCTCAGTACGGCTTTTGTGGAAAAAACCTAGGAGACCCAGCGAAGCCGAAAAAAATCTGAATAGCCGCTCTTCTTCTGCCTACCTCAGAGGGGTGGAGCGTTTGGATGCAAAAGACTGACATCTGCTATGGCTAATTCCGCTAAGTTAGCTCGTCGTGCCACCAAAACCGCCGCGCCAGCCCGATCTACTGCCAAGCCTGCACTAAAGTCTGTCAAAAAGTCTGTCGATAAGAAGCAAAACAAATCGCAGAAGCTGAAAACTTCTTCAATTCGCAAGAGTTCATTGGGGGATGCTGGCACTCTACTAGCTCTTTGTTTGTTTATGGGCTGCTTGTCTTTAGCAGCATTGCATGCTGTAATGGTGCAGAATCAGGCTCGGCTTGATGATTTGCAGGCTAGCAATCAAAATCGTCAAGAATTGATTGATCGACTACTAGCGGAAATTGCTTATTTGGATTCTCCTGAAGGCGTGGAAATGAATGCCGTGGAAGCTGGCTTGGTCTTGGCAGCGGAAGTGGTGACATTGACACCGGTAGCCCAGGATCTACTGCAGGCTCCATCTTCTGACCCTTTTAAACTCGCTGAACTACCACCGTTAGTCGCTTCCGAAGCTCCCAAACTGAATGATCTCAGTGCGTTTAAGACGTATTTTATGAAATATTCGGACTCTGAGATTAAAAGCTCGGCTGGACTGGAGTGAATGGATGAAACGCCATCAAACTCGCAGTTCTCACACAAAGTTCACTGCCCGACGTGTGAGTGGATTCCGTGTAAGCATGGTTTCAATTATGCTGCTGATTGTGATGGCGGTTTTAATATACCGGATGGTAGATGTTCAAGCCACACCCGATGAACGCATACAAGAAATAGCACCTATTCCTGTAACGTCAGTCACGATACACGGGCCACGTGGAGCAGTGCTGGATCGCAATGGTCGTAGCATAGCTTTCTCGTTACCTGCGGCCACAATAGTTGCTGATCCCCGATTTGTTGAGGAACCAGAGGCGGCTGCAGCGGCTTTAGCGGACGTATTGGATGTCTCGCCAGAGAAGATTTTGCCTCGTCTCACCCAAGATGGTGCCTTCAGTTATGTGGTTCGACAGGTATCCCCTCGAATAGGTGAGCGTGTGAAAGAACTGGAATTAAGCGGAATAAGTGTATTGACAGAGCTCCGGCGTGAGCACCCAAACGGTGATTGTTCGGCTCTAGCAGCTGTTGGAAGGGTCAATATAGATCATGTGGGGATGAGCGGACTGGAAGAAGCCTATAATGATCACCTCACTGGAGTTGCGGGGAGAATAGTCAAAGAAGTCGGTGCCGGTGGTTTCACCATACCCGGTGGTTTTGAAAAGGTGACTGAGGCCGTAGCAGGCTCGGACATCACACTTACCTTAGACCGTAATGTGCAGTATCAAACTGAGCAGTTTTTAATTCGAGGTGTGGCGAACGCAAGAGCTTCCTCTGGTATGGCTTTAGTGGCTCTACCGGCTACAGGTGATATAGTTGCGATGGCGAATGTTGCTAGAAGTTCTTCTGGCATAGTGGATTGCACCCGCGAAAACCTGGCAGCTACGTGGAGCTATGAACCAGGTTCAGTGTTCAAACCTGTGATAATAGCTGCCGCACTGGATAGTGGCGCAATAGGGGTCGATGAGATCATGACCATACCTTCAGCGGTGACATTGTCAGGCCATAGATTTGAGGATGATCCATGGCACGAAGAAGTGGAATGGAACCTTACTGACATTCTCTCCGTATCTTCTAACGTTGCTTCTATTCTAATAGCTGACAAGGTGGGCAAGAAAAATCTGTATTCCGCTATCAGCGATTTTGGTTTTGGTGATCGTACTTCTTTGGACTTCAAAGGAGAAACGGGTGGAATACTAATGCCGGTGAAAGAGTGGAATAAGCTGACTTTACCCACGTTTGCCATCGGCCAAGGCTTAGCTATCACACCTTTGCAGTTACTTCAAGCTTACAGCGTAATAGCTAACGATGGACTGCTAGTGCCTTTGCGGCTTTTATCTGAAAAAAATGATATTATCTCAAACACAAGTCTTGAACCAGTGAGAATAGCTGATGCTCGAAACATGATCGCTTTGCGGGAGATGCTTGAGTCAGTGGTACAGTACGGCACTGGCCGTAAAGCTTCTTTGAGCGGCTTTACAATGGCTGGAAAAACAGGTACTTCATGGCAACCATGTGATACTGGCTATGAGTGTGTCGACAGTCGGGGTGAATTTGCCGGCAGGCATCATACAGCCACCTTTGCAGGTATTATCAGCAACGATGACGGACCGCTGCTATTGGTGGTTGTGATAATAGACGACCCGAAGGGCATTAACGTCTCCGGTGGTTTCTTGTCGGCACCTGTAGCGCGACAAATATCTGAATACGCAGTGCGCCAACTAAGGATGCCAGTAGCAGTGAACACTGCTCCTCATCAACGGCGTCGTGCTAAACCGGCTCCAAGTCCGTCTGCTACCGAGCCTATCCCAGGACGTCTCCGACAACGAGTAAACCAACAGAACGATATTGCAGATAGCAACCAGGGTGCTGGTACACCATGAACGTGTTGTTTCAGAATTCTCCCAAAATCCAGTCGCAACACCGGCCGCAGCTGATGGTTTCTTGCTGGAAACCATCACTGGCTTATCATGGTAGCGGCGCGCTTTTTCGAGAGTTGGTCGTAGCTGATGGTTTTATCGGGAACAGAGTCACTTTCGTTGGGATGGTTCATGGTTGGATTAGGTGAACTAGTCAAGGTGCTCGGTGCCAAAGTGATAGCACCAGACGTTTTGTCGGTCAAGTCGAATATCAATAGGTCTGACATTGATCGAATTGCCGCGACTGCTGAGGCTTCTAGTGGTAGGACTTTGAATCATACTGCTGGCTTCGCACAAGAGTTATGTGATGTAGAACATGACAGTAGGCGGGTTACTGAAGGGTCGTTGTTCGCTTGCATTCCCGGATTACAGTCTGATGGCCATGACTATGCGCAAGCTGCCATTGATGCTGGAGCTCGTGCATTATTGGTGCAAAATGTGATACCGAACTGTGTGGTGCCACAACTGTTGGTCGCTTCGGTGCGCCGTGCTTTAGGGCCGGCGGCAGCTGCTGTGTATGAACATCCGAGCAAAAAAACCGATTTAGTAGGTGTTACAGGTACAAACGGAAAGACTACAACAGTTCGGATAATTGCCAGTCTGCTAGTTTCAGCGGGTTTCGGTGTTTGTGAGATCGGCACACTCACGGGTGTTCGCACCACACCGGAAGCTTCTGAATTGCAGCGTCTCATAGCGACATCGGTTGATGAGGGAAACCGATCTGTAGTTATGGAAGTCTCATCTCATGCTTTATCTCAACATCGAGTTGATGCCTGCACATTTCGAGTAGTGGTTTTCACTAATCTTGGCCATGATCATCTTGACTACCACAAGACATCAGAAGCCTACTTCATGGCCAAAGCCAAGCTGTTTGATCCCGAAAAAGCTGAAAGAGCAATAATCAACACAACCACTGAAGCAGGGCAACGCCTCGTACGAATTGCTGAGTCACGTTTGCTGCCGATAACAGAAATAAACGAAAACAGCATGCAGATAATTCGTATCGGAGTGCGATCAAGTCTGTTCGAATGGCGAGACGAACTCGTGCATCTACCCCTTGGTGGGGCATTTAATGTTGTCAATGCTGTAACAGCTGCAGAAACAGCGGTGCTACTAGGCCTCTCGTCGCGGTTTATAGTTGAAGCATTGGCTGATGTCCCCCAGATACCCGGACGTTTTGAATCTGTTGAACTTCCTGTGAGTCGAACTGGATCAGCTTATATGAACCAAGATTTAGCTGTCGAAGAAGCACAGTTCAACAGCGGACAGAGAGATCGAAGTGAGAATGCTGAAAAAAGCAACGATAAACCGCTTCGGTCAACTGCACTTACAAGTGAAGCCAATGATCCAATCAGAAATACTAGAGAAAATTTTAGGGTAATCGTTGATTATGCTCATACGCCCGAAGGAATTGAAAGCGTATTGAAAGCAGCACGTGCTGTAACAGAAGGTCGCCTGATGATAGTTTTCGGGGCAGGGGGTGACCGTGACCATGTTAAAAGACCAGTCATGGGTAGAGTTGCTGAAAAACTCGCCGATCTAGTAGTGCTGACCAACGACAATCCTCGCTCCGAAGCCCCGCAGCTGATTATTGCCGATATCACTGAAGGAATGTCAGGGTCGCCTGATCTGATAGAAACCGACCGACGACTGGCCATTCGATACGCCTTAACTGAGGCTGATAGCGGAGATGTGATAGTGATCGCTGGTAAAGGCCATGAAAACGTGCAAATAATAGGCTGCGAGGAGTATGAGTTCGATGATCGACAGGTAACACAAGACGAACTATTACGCCTGCACGACCTTCGGGCAGCGAACAATAGTTCAACAACAAGCAGATAGCAGGCGACAAGCAGATACGGAATATGCGCAATGGAAGTGTGTACATAGTGGGTGAACAAAAGTGATAAGGCTACTTATTGCCGCTGGCGTCGCGATGGTGGTATCACTATTTGGTACCACCATCCTCATAAAGCTGCTCAAACACTTGAAAATTGGTCAGCCGATACGTGACGACAGCCCTGAAAGTCATTCAAAAAAAGCCGGAACTCCCACTATGGGTGGTATCGCTGTGGTCGCAGCAGCCACGCTTGGTTACATAGTGAGCGACTTCTTTGGCGGCATTTACACCGAAAGCGGAATAATAGTCATGCTCACTATTATTGGTGCTGCGGCTGTTGGATTGGTAGACGATTGGCTGAAGGTACGAGCAAATTATAATCGTGGTCTGAACAAGAAGATGAAAATGACTGGGCTGCTGATAGTAAGTGTCGGTTTTGCAGTGGCCATGTCGGAACTAACCACCGTGCAGACGACTCTATCGTTTACCCGTTTCAATTATCCTGGCATTGAGTTAGGACAGATCGGCTGGTCGATTTGGGCTATACTCCTCATAATCGCTAGCACCAATGCTGTTAACCTCACCGACGGCCTCGACGGTTTAGCAGCTGGAGCTGGTATTTTTTGTTACGCCGCTTTTGTGATTATCGGCTTATGGCAGTTTGACCACTACGAATCTTACAAGGTTTTTGCTGCTTTGGACTTAGCTATCATTGCTGCGGCCATGGTAGGTGGCATTGTGGGTTTTCTGTGGTGGAATACCGCACCCGCACAGATTTTCATGGGAGACACGGGAGCTCTGGCAATTGGTAGTGGTTTAGCTGCACTTTCCCTGGCCACGAATACCCAACTATTGTTAGCGATAGTAGGGGGACTGTTCGTATTGGAAACGATCTCAGTGATTTTGCAAATTAGTTCGTTTCATTGGTTTGGACGCCGAATTTTCAATATGACACCCTTGCATCATCACTTTGAAATACGAGGTTGGCCTGAGACTACAGTCATTGTGCGCTTTTGGATTTTTTCCGGGATGTGTGTAGCGGTGGGCTTGGGCTTATTTTATGCTGATGCCATAGCGAGCGGGGTGTTGGATGTTGCCACGTCGAGGGCAAGCTCAGGCTGACGAGTATTGCACGTGGTGTTGGAATGTCAGCTGTGCCTATAGCGGGAATCCCCATATCGGAAATCCCTGAGAAAAACTTGTTGGCTGGTTTTGGTCTAGCTAACCAGGCAGTCGCACGTGCTTTGAGTGTTCGTGGCTTTGGGGTGAGTATTTTTGATGACAAGCCCAAAGCAGGTACTTTTGTAGCGGCTGATGGACTTGATTTGGAACTCCTGGTAGAACCGGATGAGCGACTGTTGAAAGAAACAGTGAAGACTGCTGACATGGTGATACCTAGCCCTGGCTTGCCCGAACATCATCCTGTGTTCGATATTGCAAACACTGTCGGGCGACCCATAGCCAGTGAGTTTGATTTGGCACGGATATGGGATACTAGACCGATTGTGGCTATTACAGGTACCAGTGGCAAGACTACAGTAACCGAGATGGTGGTAGCTGCCCTATCTGCTTCGGGTATATCAGCCATGGCAGCAGGTAATCTGAATGTGCCGTTGGTAACGGCTATCGATCAGCTGGATGTGGAGATGTTCGTAGTTGAGGCTTCATCGTTTCGACTGGGCCACAGCCAACTTTTTGAACCGCTTGTGGGATGTTGGCTCAATTTTGCTCCCGATCATTTGGATGTGCATCGCGATATGACGTCCTATGAAACAGCTAAAGCACACCTGTGGAAGGATCTGCCCGAGGATGCTGTAGCAATAGCCAACCAAGATGATGCTACTGTGATGCGTCATTTACCGACGAATCGCACGATATCGACATTCTCCTCAAAAAACTCTCAGGCTCACTGGCAGATAAGACACGATAAAATATTCGGTCCATATGGAACTATATGTACCAAGCATGATTTAAAACGTCAACGACCTCATGATCTGGCCAACGCTTTAGCCATGTCCGCTACGGCCATCGCTGCTGGTGCTGCCGCAGAAAGAGTGAGAGAGACGCTCTGTGACTATGAGCCTGGTAGTCATCGTCTTCAGAAGGTTGCAACAATCGAAGGCGTGGAATATTACAACGACTCTAAAGCAACTACGCCTCATGCGACGTTGGCAGCCTTGGAAGGATTCGACTCTTCCGTGCTAATAGCTGGAGGTCGCAACAAAGGGCTCGAGCTAAGTGTGCTAGCTGATCGATCCGAACGTATTCACTCGGTTATAGCTTTAGGTGAAGCGGCGGATGAAATCACCGATGTGTTTGCAGGGGTGAGGCCAGTGGTTTCAGCCGATGATATGTCGCATGCTGTGGGTTTGGCACAGACTTTGGCGAAACCTCCTGTGACTGTGCTGTTATCGCCGGCATGTGCCTCCTTTGATTCTTATAACAGCTACGCCGAACGAGGTGAAGACTTCACACAGGCTGTTGTCGAACTATTCAAGAGGAAACGATGAACGTTTACAGCAATATCAAGCCTCAATCCGTCGTCGGTAGTCGCTGAAGGTAGATATGCGAGCAACAAGCAGAAGGTCTCCGCGGTTGTCAAGCAAGAACAGGCACGCAACTACACACGCAAAAACAAAAACCGTGAAGACACGCAATCTCAGGAGCGTTCGTCGACACAACGCACGTGGCACGAAAGCGCACAGAAAAGAGCGCAAACGGGTTGCGAAGCCTAAAGAACAGAACTCTAAGAAAGAACATAGTCTTAAACGCACTCGTCATCCCGGTACTCGTCATCCTGTCGGTCGGCGTACTGGACTGTTTTTACTGATTTTCTTATCGGTCACTATCTTAGTGATGATCGGTGTGATAATGGGATTGTCAGCTACAGCAGCCCCCAGCCTGGCTGACACCAATTCAGCTTGGACGTTCTTCAAACGTCATATGATCGGAGTATGCGCAGGTTTTCTGGCTTTGACCATCATGATAAGAATCGACTATCATCTATGGAGAGATATTGCATCAGCAGGGCTGCTAATTGTGATTGGATTATTAGCGGCTACCGTGATTCCAACTTTTGGGATTATGGTGAACGGTGCGCAGCGTTGGCTGAAAGTCGGGCCTCTAACGTTTCAAACGTCGGAGTTAGCTAAATTGGCACTGGTGCTTTTTGTAGCTGATCTTCTAGCTCGAGAAGGCCGGTCGATTGAAAACAACCGTGCAACCTTGCGTCCGGTGATGGCTGTTACCGTGACCCTGATGGGGTTGATAATGCTACAACCTCACCTGGGGGGTAGTGTGATGATAGCGATAATAGTCATAACTATTCTTTGGTTTGCGGGTACACGTATCAGGTCGTTGGTATCCATTGGAATGCTCGGTGCGGGTGCTGTTTTGATGATGATAGTTTTTTCGCCTTGGCGTCGAGAGAGAATATTGGGCTTCCTCAATCCCTGGGATGATCCTCTTGGCAGGGGTTATCAGCCTTTGCAGTCTTTGCAAGCCTTAGCTTCAGGCGGTCTTTACGGAGTTGGTCTAGGTGAGAGTCGGGCAAAATGGGGGTTCTTGCCTTACGCTCATACCGATTTCATTTTTGCGATAATAGGCGAAGAATTGGGACTATTCGGAACTTTATTCGTAATCCTACTGTTCGGGGTTATCGGTGTGGCTGGATTTTGTGTGGCCATGAGATCGCCCGACCGTTTGGGCATGTTACTAGCGGTAGGGCTTACCACCTGGATATTGATGCAAGCTGCAATTAACATAGGAGCTGTTTCGGCACTCTTTCCCGTGGTTGGTTTGACACTTCCGTTCCTGTCGTATGGGGGGTCATCGTTGGTAGTGAGCATGACGGCTATTGGCCTATTGTTGAATGTTGCCCGACAGACGAAGTAAAACGACGATGCCGACGAATAAACGATGTTGGGTTGTCATCGCAGGTGGTGGCACAGCAGGTCATGTGCTTCCTGGGCTTAGCGTTGCTGCAGAAATTGTAAGGCGGGGTACTTCGAGCAGGATGGTACGTTGGGTGGGTAGTCGTAGGGGTGTTGAAACTCGTTTAGTTCCAGAAGCAGGTTTTCGGCTTAGTGTCCTGTCTGGTAGGGGATTGCAACGCCGTTTGACTTTTGCGAATGTAATGGCTGTCTTCAAGCTGCTGGGTTCTTTCGTTCAGGCTTGGAGACTTCTTGGCAGATACCGTCCTGCCATAATGGTCGGCTTAGGCGGTTATGCGTCGGTGGCTTGTGGGATGGCGGCAGCAGTCAGACGGATTCCGTTGATTGTTATGGAGCAGAATGCTGTAGCGGGAGCTGCTAATCGGCTATTGAGCTATTTGGCCACCTGCTCTGCTGTTGCTTTTCCCCACACTAAGATCAGAGGTGCTAGATGGGTGGGAAATCCTGTTAGGTCCGACATCCTGGAAGTTGACCGAACCTCAGGACGTTCTAACGCTCGTTTAGCTTTAGGAGTTGAGGATAACCGCCATTTGGTGGTTGTCTTCGGTGGATCACTAGGAGCTCGTAGCATCAACACTGCAGTAGCGCAGGCAGTATCAGCTGAAATTGAATCTAGCTGGAGATATCGCGATGATATGCATCTAATACACATTTCAGGCCATCGCGAATACACCGAAGTCAAAGCGCAAGTTCCTGATAGGCGAAACAGCGAATGCAAACTAGTTTACGATTTGCTGGATTATCAGGACGACATGTCTACTATCTACGCTGCAGCTGATCTTGTGATATGCCGAGCTGGTGCGACAACAGCAGCAGAACTTGCCGCAACAGCGACTCCCGCTGTTTTGGTGCCGTTAGCAGGTGCACCTCGAGACCACCAAACTGCTAACGCTCAAGTATTGGTAAATGCTGGTGCTGCAGTGATGATTCCTGATAGCAGGTTGGATGGCATGGAACTTATCGCTGAAGTAGATTCATTGTTAGCTGATGAAGATATCCTTCGATCCATGTCTCATGCTGCTAAAAAGCTAGAACAACCGAATGCTGCAAGCGATATAGCGGATTTACTGGAAAAGTACGCTCTTCGCCCTCGTCCTGGTGTGACTTCACAAATATCGTGACTGTGCCGGACATGCTCGACGTTTCAACACCCACAGCAGTGCATGTGATTGGTGCTGGTGGAGCTGGTATGGGTGCCATAGCTTCAGTATTAGTGGCTATGGGTCATAAGGTGACCGGATCAGATTTACGGGATAGCCCGGTCGTAACTCGACTCCGAGCTGAAGGTGTAGCAGTTGCCATAGGCCACGATGCACAGAATATAGGGTCCGCGAGAGTGGTTTTGGCGTCTTCGGCGATTGGCCGAAACAATCCAGAAGTGCAAGCCGCCCATGATGTGGGAGTGCCAGTCATGCGGCGTCGTGATATCCTTCCGCTCATTGCAGCTAGTCGTAGCACTATTGCTGTAGCAGGTACACACGGCAAAACCACTATCAGTTCGATGTTGGCGATGGTTTTGGTAGAAGCTGGTTTGGATCCGTCGTTCATTATCGGTGGGGATGTCAATGAGGTAGGCACTGGCGCATCTTGGGGTAAGGGCAAGTGGTTCATTGTGGAAGCCGATGAAAGTGATCGCACTTTTTTGGCTTTGAAACCTGAAATTGCTGTGGTGGCAAATGTAGAGCCTGATCATCTTGAAGCCTATGAAAACAGCATCCCCGAGCTTGAGGCTGCTTTCGCTCGGTTTCTCTCTTCAGGTGACACTGCTATCGTTTGCGCTGACGATGAAACAGCGGCATGTCTTGGTAAAGAAGTTCAAGCAGTGAGTTACGGCACGTCGCCTGATGCTGATTATCAGATGACCGATGTTTCACTGACAATGCCGGTAAGTGGTTTTGATTTTGGTTTTGCGGGAGAAAAACTGGGTCGTATAGAGTTACCCCTACCCGGTTGGCATAATGCTTACAACGCTGCTGCTGCTACTGTAGCAGCACTTTTGGCTGGTGCTTCTTTCAATGCCGCAGTTGATGCCTTAAAGCGTTTCGGTGGAGTATCTCGACGCTTTGAATTTCGTGGTAATTTTGCTGGTATTACGTTTATAGATGATTATGCTCATCTACCCACCGAGGTGGAGGCAGCTTTGGATGCAGCTCACACGGGTGACTGGCAGCGGATTATCTGCGTTTTTCAGCCTCATCGTTATAGTCGAACTGCCACTGTAGGTCACACTTTTGCTAATTCTTTCAGAGCAGCTGATCACCTTGTGATTACAGAGATTTACCCGGCAGGAGAGAAGCCTCGACCGGGTGTTACTTCGAAAGTAATATTAGACGCAGTACTGGATGCAAATCCTTGGTGTGAAGTCGCATGGATGCGTAAGCTTGAAGAAGCAGCCGACTGGCTTGAAAAAAGATTGCAGCCGGGTGATCTTTGTCTGACTTTGAATGCGGGTGACTTGACCGCGCTGGCAGATATGGTCATAGAGCGTCTCAAATTTGACAAACGTTAGTGACTACGGCTATGTCAACAGCAGTTTGTGATCGTACGACCAGACTCGCTCAACTGCTAGCGGATTCTTCGGTAGGTTCTTCGCTGCTTTTGGGCCAGTCTCTCGCTAGGTTCAACACTTACCGAACGGGTGGTCCGGCAAAGCTGATGTTAACCGTCAACGACCTGGCAGACCTCATAACTGTCGCTCGTGCTATTGTCCGTGAAGCTGTTGAAGCAGGTGTTTCAGCGGCACCGGTTTTAGTGTTGGGCAGAGGATCCAATTTGCTGGTAGCCGACCGCGGTTTTGATGGCTTGGTGGTTATGTTGGGTGACGGTTTTCAGCGATTTCAGATCGACAACACCGAAAATGCGATTCGTGAAGACGTAGAAACCAATGACACCGCAGAGGAAGACGTAGCCACCAAAGACGCTGTAGAGGTAACAGCGGGCGGTGGCGTAAGGATGCCAGTGTTAGCACGCGCTTGTGCTGATGCTGGTTTAAGCGGTTTTGAATGGGCGGTCGGGGTACCCGGGACGGTTGGTGGAGCTGTGCGTATGAATGCTGGTTGCCACGGCTCCGATATTTCTGAAGTGCTTGTGAGTGTCGATGTTTTTGACCTTGAAAGCGGTCTGGTTTCTACATTGAGACCATCTGATCTCGATCTTGACTACCGTAAGAGCAATCTCAGTACGTATCAGGTCGTTATATCGGTAAAACTGCAACTCACTCGAACTGACAGAGGAACCGTTTTAGATAATTTGTTTGCAGTAGTCAACCGGAGAAAAACAAATCAACCGTCAGGTCGTAATGCGGGCTCGGTATTTGTCAACCCGCCGAACGACAGTGCGGGACGGCTTATCGAATCTGCCGGAGGTAAAGGGCTACGGAATGCCACAGCAGAAGTGTCCTCAAAGCATGCTAACTTTATTCAGGTTGATAAAGGAGGCTGCTCGCGGGATGTCCTCTCCCTCATGATTGAACTCCACAACAGGGTTTTGGATGTTTATGATCTCAGTTTGGATGTTGAGACTCGCCTCGTCGGTTTTTCTCCTGAAGAGGTTCAAGCACTACGATGAGTTCCACCTCAGTGATTGATCCACGTATACGTGATCGCCGTATAGCAGTTCTCAGAGCTCGGGGTAGACGTCGTCTGCGTGTGCTGTTGACATTGCTGGGCTTGACACTGATTGCTACTGGAGGTTGGACTGTCGGTCAAACAGAATTGTTGAAACTTCAGCGGATGGTTGTTTTCGGAGTAGATGGCATTGACCGTGCTGAAGTTCTTCAAGCCTCAGGATTGCGAAAAGGGTTAGCCATGTTTGACTTCAGGCTGGCTGACGTAGCAGAAGACGTTGAAACTCTGCCATGGGTCGCTTCAGCCGAGGTTAGACGTAAGTGGCCTAGAACTGTGCACATATCTGTAGAGCCGCGAATTCCCGTGGCAACCGTACCAGCCGAAGGTGACACAGTAGTTCTTCTGGATTCATACGGCTATGCGATAAGTCGCCAATATGTCTATGAACAGCAATCGATCTTACCCTCTTCGGCTGAGGATTCGCTGGTACACGGTGTAGAGTCGGAGTCGAACCGTATAGAGGCAGAAGTAGACGGTTCAAATGATTTCAGCGTCGAACAATATTTTGCAGATCTCGCTGGTGTTTCCATCGAATTAGAAAAATCCAGTGATACCGAGGATACCACAAATGCTGATGACGCTATTTTCTTTCACTTGGATGCCCCTTTCCTTTTCGGGGAATCATTGCGAACTGTGGCTGCTTCTGAGTTGCCACATATCATGCTACCTTTTGAAGGTCGGCTAGGTGATTTACATCCCGAGGCAAGACCTGGGTTGCTGTTGATAACTTCCATACCCGACGATTTGTGGCCTTGGGTGGATGCTATTACTATAAGCTCGGATAAAGAAGTGGGGCTGCAGCTTGTAGGTGGTGCCACAGCGAATTTCAGTGAATTGGAGTTTGTTGAGGATAAAGTGGCAGCGTTGCGAGCTTTGCTAGTCGGTGTGGAGTTGGACTGCGTTATAGATGTTGATTTGACTATGGCCGATCTAGTCACGGTTAGGCGTCACCCTATGTGCCCTTTAGCATAAGCTGGGTTACAATGCCTTATCACAAAGATGATGATACATTACCTATAGCACCTGTAGCATTGTAGAGTACTAGACGGTTGTTATATTGATCACTGTGTGAAGAAATTGAATTTCTATACACAACCTAGTCGTAAATAATGCTAGTTTTAAAAGATACTTACTCTATGAGTGAGTTAAGTGAGATATCAGTAGTATTAGTTGAAGCAAGGGAGACCTTTTTGTGATTGCCGATCCACATAGTTATCTAGCTGTTATTAGAGTGATCGGCGTGGGTGGTGGCGGTGTCAATGCTGTGAACAGAATGATTGATGCTGGTTTACAGGGTGTTGAGTTCATAGTTGCTAATACTGACGCCCAGGCTTTAAGCATGAGCGATGCCGATCAGAAGATTGATTTAGGCCGTCAACTAACCAGAGGCCTTGGTGCTGGTAGCGATCCGGAGATTGGGCGTCTAGCAGCTGAAGAGCACATAGATGAAATACGCGAAGTCTTATCCGGTGCCGATATGGTGTTCATAACTGCTGGTAAAGGCGGAGGTACGGGAACAGGGGCTGCTCCCGTGGTAGCTGAAGTGGCTAAGAGTGGTGGGGCTCTTACGATCGGTGTGGTTACCCGCCCGTTCACTTTTGAAGGAGCAAGACGTGCTACGCAAGCGGAGGAAGGCATTCAGCGTCTTAAAGAGAAGGTGGATACTCTGATTGTGATTCCCAATGATCGACTGATTGCCATTGCCGATGAGCAAACCTCGATGATCAACGCTTTTAGGATGGCCGATGAAGTGTTGATGCAAGGTGTGGGCGGTATTACCAATCTGATAACCACCCCTGGGCTTATCAATACCGATTTTGCAGATGTCCGATCAGTGCTTTCAGATGCTGGTAGTGCCTTGATGGGTATCGGGGTCGGCAGTGGCGAAGGAAGAGCTTCAGTAGCAGCTCAGGCAGCCATATCAAGTCCGTTGCTGGAGTCGTCGATTGATCGTTCCTTGGGTGTTTTGCTTAATATTTCAGGTAGTTCGAAATTGGGTTTAATGGAAGTGCATGAGGCTGCTGAAGTGATCCATGCCGTCACCCATCAGGATGCCAATATCATATTTGGTACCGTCATTGACGACAATTTAGGGGATGAAGTGCAGGTTACTGTTATCGCAGCCGGTTTCGACGGTGATCGCCAAAGTTTCTCCTCCCACGAGCGGGAACGTTACACAAGTACTGGCACAGCTACCGCACGGCATCGTTTAGCTGGTCGTGGTTCGTCTCACCTGTCGAGCTACTCTTCGTCTCGCCGTTCACCGAGTAATTCGCAAGACGCAGCTTCCAGCTCCGGCGATGCACGTAAAAGAAGCGGGGATTCACTGGGCATAGCCGATGTTTTTGCTGAGTCTTACAGTTCTGAAGTTGGAGAAAAAGACAATATAGATCTGGATGATGAATTCGATGTTCCAGAATTCTTACGTTAGTTTGATATCCAAGTCAGATCAACTGGATATTCCATGCAGTGTTCAGTGGAGATATAGGTTCGATGCGAATATGGACACCGAATGAAGTCTTAAAAGTTGTAGAGAGTTTTTGCGGAGTTTTTGTTCGGCTGGTCTACTAAGCTTGTTTCAGAAGTTGTACAGAAAAGGTGTGAAGAGGTTCTGCGAAGATTTCGTGTCTTGCCGTGTTCATGTGACCCGTGTAGGCTTCTAGTCTCACAGTTCAAGATCACATGGCACTAGCCGAATCCCAGATCTTGAAGCGTTATGATGATGTGCAGGCTCGTATTATCGCTGCTGCTGGGCGACCAGACCACGATGTGCGCATCGTTGCTGTGACTAAGGCATTTGATGCTCTCACAGTTGAGGCAGTAGCCCGTTGTGGAATCGTTGATATAGGTGAAAGCTACGCGCAGGAATGTGTGGCAAAGCTAGCTGCAGTAAGTCTCAAACCTTCACTTCGAGTGCATTTCATCGGCCGCTTACAGCGTAACAAAGTTAGGAAACTAGCAGCTTGTGTCGATGTTTGGCAGAGCATAGACCGGGTCGTGATTGTCGATGAGATTAGCCGGAGGGTCGATGAGGCTGGCCGCAGAACTGAAAGTGTGGATGTGTTGTTGCAAGTCAATTTAACTGGAGCTGCTTCACAGGGCGGTTGTGAACCATCTGCTGTGGAGACTTTGGCATCACGAATTGATGACTCGAAGTTAAATCTTTTGGGATTGATGACTATAGGTCCGCAAAGATCTTTAGCAGAATCACGTCACTGTTTTCGGCAGTTGCGTCATATGGCAGACGAACTAGGGTTACCGCATTGTTCAATGGGAATGTCCACAGATTTGGAAGTTGCTGTTGAGGAAGGAGCGACAATGGTTCGAATAGGACAAAGCTTATTGGGTGTTAGGCCTTAGTCAGTGAATTGCAGATAAAATTTCAGTGTGATCCAACTGCGGGCTGGCATCGAACGGACACTGAGAGCCGAAGTTTGATGATCAGGCTTTCTTTACAATTAAGTCGCATTGTTCATTTTGTATGTCTCAATTGTAGCGTTACTGTGTACAATCGTTACAATTTACAATATCGCCCATTACAATATTACGTAGAAGCACCACTATGGTGCTCTTGCACAAATAAGAATTAACCAGCTAGCAATGTTTTTTGCTGCTGGTTGCGTTATTCTACTATTTTAGTGTGCTTTAATTGTATTCAGGTTATATGTAACATTGATGAGTGTTTTTCTGCCTCAGTCGTAACAATCGGTTGGATGTAGAATGGATACATTACCTTTATTTCTTTGAAGGACAAACAGGATATATGCTGAAAAAAGCCATGATATATCTCGGGTTAGGTCCCGATGAACATTATGACAACTACGGTGCTCAAACACTTAATCCAAATGACGTCTCAGCACCTACAACTGACCTTAATCAGATGTCAGCTGCAGCTGGTGGGACTGTCACCAATAGTTCTATGCTAGGCCGTACCGTGCAGCCAATTACAGTTGCCCCTGATAACAGTGATGCTCACAAGTTGGATAGTGGTGGAAACCCTAGGGGCAGGGGTTCGCGAGTGTCTTCTTCCCGTTCTTTTGGAGCTAGTGGACAAACCCTTGGGAAGCCACAAATAGTATCTCCTGATAATTTTCAAGATGCAGAAGAAATAGGCAATCTTTTTAAGTCGGGACAAGCAGTGATTGTGAATCTTCAAGCAGTGGATCGTGATTTACGTCGACGGCTTGTGGATTTTTCTAGCGGTCTTTGTTATGGGCGTAATGGGAAAATGGATCGAGTAGCCGACCAAGTGTATCTACTTACTCCTTCTGAGATAGATTTTTCGCCACAAAAAACACGTTGAAAAGGCTTAGTCGTCATATCGACAAGGATAGCTTTCAAAAAAGAAAGCTGTATCCAAGTATGCTGGTTTACTATGACATTGATTCCCAGTTGGCCTGATCTTGCTTGTATGGCCCTGCAGATATTCCTTATTTTCATCATAGCTAGAGTGCTGTTAAGTTGGTTTAGGTTTGATCCTAATGGGATAATGGCTACAGTTACAGGCTTCATTTATGTGGTCACTGATTTCGCGATTCAGCCTTTGCGGCGTGTTTTACCTGCGCCAAGAATCGGTGCTGTAAGCTTTGATTTCTCAGCGTTGATAGTCATTTTGGCTGTACAGTTACTAATGAGATATATATGTTGAATTCCAATGACGATTGTTTGTTGACCTACTACTTACTTTTAGTAAGGCTTGGTAAGGCTTGTGTTTGTGTGGAGTAGTTGAAACAAGACAGATTCATCGACTACTCGTACTGAAGCTGCTGGTGATACTTCAAAGAAAGGCACTGATTTGTCTAAGGCATCTAAATCTGAAAACAGGAACCGATCATCAAAAAAGAAAACCAAAGCTTCAAGTGGGGCTTCACGCAGGAAGCCGTCTTCGGAAGTACCGCTTAAACCGCGTTTTCGCCCTGTCATTATGGAAGAATTGCGCCGTAAGCTTTTGGAGGAAAGAAAAAAGTATCTACATTCAGCGGAAGAATATCAGGCGGAAGCTCAATCTCTCTTAGAAGCGCGTGACATAGTGGACTTACAGTTTGATGAAGAAGGTGGTGAAGGTGATACTACCGCCGTGGAACGAGAACGGGATTTAGTACTTTCAAATCAAGCAAGATCGATTGTAGATCAGATAGATGCCGCACTCGAGCGGATTGAAAAAGGCACTTACGGGTATTGTGTTACCTCAGGTGAGCCTATCCCTATAGCACGTCTACGAGCTATTCCGTGGGCATCTGAGCGTATAGAAGTAAAGGTAGGCCGTTTTCGTCGTTATTAGTGGGTATCATGCCAACGCGTAATATCCGCACGTTGACCTGATGGCAAAATCTAGTTGACTGATAATTGTGAGAGTGCTCAAAAAGCATCTACTGTCAAAGCAAAACAACTTAGGAGCCAATGCCGATTCAGGGGTTTTGGCTGCAGAAAAAAGATACAGGCTTTTGGCTTTGATCGTTTCTGCCATTGTCATAGCTGTGGATCAAGCTGCTAAGTATTGGGCGTTGACAACTTTAGATGAAGGCCATGTGATCAACCTTGTAGGACCACTTAGGTTTCGGTTAGTGTTCAATACCGGTGCAGCGTTCGGCAAGTTTGATTCTTTAGGGCCGGTTCTTGGGGTTTTTGCTTTTGCGGTGAGCATATGGCTTTTTTCTTCTCGTGTTATGGTAGGAGGGAGGCCGTCTGCGATTGCTGTGGGTTCTGTGGCCGGGGGTGCCATCGGAAATTTGCTGGATCGGCTATTCAGAGCGGAAGATGGCGTTCTTAATGGAGCTGTGGTTGATTTTATTGATATCCGCTGGTGGCCGGTGTGGAATGTGGCTGATATGGGCATCGTATTGGGTGCAGTGGCTTTGGTCTGGTGTATTCAGAGTAGAAATACCGCTGATACTGAAATGACTGGACAAGCTTGATGACAGTAAATGGTCAAAAATATGGGGCATTATGAGACAAGCTGAAGTAAAAAGCGGCAAATCTGTGGTGATCGATGAAGTTGTTGGTGTTGATTTGCATGGATCACGATTAGATCGAGCCGTTGCAGTAGTGGGTGGGGTTAGTCGTTCGGTTGCCACAAAACTTGTAGATAGTGGAGCAGTGCTGGTCAACGGAGAGATTGTCACCTTGCGTACGAAACTTCTCTTTGCTCAGCAGCAGTTGAGTATCAAGATTACTGAAAAGTTTCCAACCGCTAAGCTTGTAGCGGACAGTGCAGTGGAATTTGCAGTCGTACACGACGATGATGACGTAATAGTGATTGATAAGCCTTCTGGATTGGTTGTGCATCCTGGCGCAGGACATCCTGACAAGACTCTAGTCAACGGTTTGTTGGCTCGGTATCCCGAGATATCAGCAGTAGGTGAACCATTTCGTCCGGGTATCGTCCATCGTCTTGATCGGGGTACTTCAGGATTGATGGTGATAGCTCGTTCTGTTCACGCGTATCGGCATCTCACGGCTCAGCTGCACAGTCGTGGCCCTAAACGTGTTTACACTACGCTGGTCTTGGGTAGCCTGAAAGCCGATTCTGGGGTTATTGAAGCTCCTATAGGCCGTTCGAATAAAAACCCGACACGCATGGCAGTTCAGCAGAAAGGTAAGCCTGCGGTTACTCATTATCGGGTGTGCTGTCGTTACACTAATCCGCTATCTGCTACTTTGCTGTCTTGCCGATTGGAAACCGGCCGTACACACCAGATTCGTGTGCATTTGCAAGCTATCAGTCATCCGGTATTAGGCGACGATACCTACTCGTCTAGCCGCTATGATGATAATAGTGCGTCAACCACAGAGTTGGGGTTGCATCGTCCATTTCTGCATGCTGCTGCTTTGACATTTCGTCATCCGGTCAGTGAACAGCAGGTCCACTTTGAGTCAGAACTCCCAGCGGATTTAAAAGAAATTCTTAGCCGACTACAGACTCCCTGAAATGTCCGGTTAAGACACACAACGGAAATTGAAGATATCTGAATGAAAAACAGCAAACCCAGTACAAGTGAACAGGATATTGCTATTGAATTGACAGGATTGCCGGAGCTTTTGGCTATCAGCACTCCTACCGGCGATTCAGTTGAAGTTGCCGAGCAAGACCATACCGAAAAAAACGGAGACGAACCTTCTGAGAAAGCTGAAACAATTGATAGTCCGGCCAAGGTTATGCGCATAGGCACTATGCTGAAACGACTCCTCAAACAAGCTCGATCAGCAGATCTTGATGAGGCGAGCAGGAAGCGTTTGCAGGAGATTTATGAGGTATCAGTAGGCGAAATCGGTTCAGCCCTGTCAGTCGATTTGCATGAAGAGCTAAGCCGTTTGATTTCACCGTTCGATCAATTTGAAACGCCTACTACAGCTGAGTTGCAGATAGCGAAAGCGCAGCTTGTGGGTTGGCTGGAAGGCCTGATTAGAGGTATGCAGGCAATGCTCTTCGCGCAGCAGTTGACATCCCGCCGTCAGCTTGAAGCGATGAAAACCGAACTTCCCGGGGGTTCTTCTTTCCAGGACACTTCCGGTACACATCACAATAACACGAATCGACCGAGTGCCTATCTTTAAGTCTTTGAGTCTGTGTTTTCTTTGAGCCCGTGTTCTCAAAAAGTAATCGGTTGATAAGGTTGCAGCAAATATGCTGTCCCACCTCGGGTCGTCCGGTCGTCCACGCGTCTTGTTTTTGAGGTAGTAGATTTGAGAGGGCTGCAAGGTTAAAGGGGATCACAATGGCAAGCTCATTTGTTCATCTTCACGTTCATACTGAGTATTCAATCTTAGATGGTGCTTCTCGGTTGGATGAGTTGATAGCCGCGGCGGTTGCGGATAATCAACCGGCGTTGGCCATAACAGACCACGGCAATATGTACGGGGTTCTTGATTTTTACAAGAAATGCAAGAAAAATGACATAAGACCCATTATCGGTATGGAAGCCTATATGGCAAGAGAGTCGTGTGATGAACGGCCGTCCCGCCAAGGCAAAATCGATGATTCGGGCGGCAATGTTGAAGGAGGGGGAAAACTCTACTACCACCTCACGCTGTTAGCAGTGAACAATGCTGGCTATAAGAATCTGATTCAGATAGCCAGTAGGGCTTTTCTGGAGGGTTATTATTATAAACCACGATGTGATTGGGAAATTCTCAGCAATCACAGTGAAGGATTGATAGCTACCTCGGGATGTCTTGGTGGTCAGGTGCCTCAAGCACTTTTACGAGGCAATGAAGATGAAGCACTTAAACGGGCAGCTCGTTTTCAAGAGATTTTTGGTCGCGACAATTTTTTTGTTGAAATGCAAGACCACGAAATACCTGAGCAGAAGCGCATAAATCCAGGGTTGTTGAAGATTGCCGAAAAGCTGAAAGCACCTTTACTTGCTACAAACGATAGCCATTACACACATCGTGATGACGCTGAAGCTCATGATGCTCTGCTATGTGTGCAAACCGGGTCACGACTGGATGACCCGAAACGGTTTAAGTTTCAGGGGTGTGAACACTACCTTAAAACTTCTGTTGAGATGCGTGAGGTTTTTAAGGATTTGCCAGAAGCCTGCAACAACACACTGCTTATTGCTGAACGTGCTGAAGTGAACATAGAATTCGGGAAGTTGCAGCTTCCCGATTTTCCAATCCCTGAGGATTTTACTGACGATGAAGAATATCTAAGACATCTTACTTTTGTTGGGGCTAAAGAGCGGTGGGGTGAGAATCTGCCCGAGGCGGTGGTTCATCGACTCGACTACGAACTCGATGTAATCAACAGCATGGGGTTTGCTTCGTATTTTCTTATCATTTGGGATACCGTCACCTACGCCCGCAATCACAAAATTCGTGTTGGCCCTGGTCGTGGCTCTGCTGCCGGTTGCGCGGTTGCTTATGCTTTACGTATAACCGATCTTGATCCGATACGGTATGATCTGCTTTTTGAACGATTTCTCAATCCTGATCGGATATCGATGCCCGACATCGATGTAGATTTTGACTCACGTTATCGTGATGAAATCATAAACTACACGTCTGAACGTTACGGCCGCGATCGTGTGGCACAAATCATTACCTTCGGAACTATCAAAGCTCGTGCAGCTGTGCGTGATGCGGCACGAGTGTTAGGATATCCAGCTTCTCTTGGGAACAGCATTTCCAAACTCATGCCGCCGTTGATTTTGGGTCGTACCACTCCTCTACGTTACTGTTTCGAGAAATCCGAGCAATACCGTGAAGGCTATAATGCTGCTGCTGATTTAAGAAAGTTAGTAGAAAACGATGCTGATGTAGCCAAGGTAGTGGGAGTAGCCAGGGGTCTTGAAGGTTTGCGTCGACAAGACGGCATACATGCTGCTGCAGTTGTGATCACCCGTGATCCACTTACAGAGAGCGTTCCCATACAACGCAAACCTGATTCGGGAGCGAAGTCCGAGCAAACGCCTGTGGTAACGCAGTATGAGATGCAAGGCATGGAAGATCTCGGCCTACTGAAGATGGATTTGCTGGGTTTACGCAACCTGGATGTCATCACAGACTGTATCAACCTCATAAAAGTCACACGTGACTTAGAAGTGGATATCGATAATGTCAACCTCGCAGATGAAGCCACATTCAAGTTGCTTCGTCGGGGTGATACGAGTGGAGTCTTTCAGCTTGAGTCAGCGCAAATGCGTGCACTGATCCGTTCACTACAGCCCACGGATTTCGATGACATAGCTGCTTTGGTGGCACTGTATAGGCCCGGTCCTATGGCCGCCAATATGCATAATGATTACGCAGACCGCAAGAACAATCGTAAGCCAGTGAAATATGTGCATGAAGATGCTGAAGAGATACTGGAACCCACTTATGGATTAATGATATATCAGGAAAATGTTATGCGAATAGCCCAGAAGTTTGCAGGCTATTCCTTAGCAGAGGCTGATTCTTTGCGTAAGGCGATGGGCAAAAAAATTCGTGCTGCCATGAGCAAGGAAGAACAAAAGTTCGTATCCGGTGTGGCCGACAACGGTTATTCTCAACAGCTTGGTGAGCAGTTGTTCGAAATCATTCAGCAGTTTGCCGATTACGCTTTCAACAAAAGCCACAGTTACGGCTATGGTATGATCGCTTACCAAACAGCATACTTGAAAGCGAACTACACTGTTGAATATTTTGCGGCTCTGCTTTCAAGCGTGCGCAACAGTCTTGATAGTGCAGCAGTGTATTTGAATGAATGTCGAAGACATGATATTGCAGTCACTGTGCCTGATGTAAACACTTCCGCGGCTGATTTCACGCCCGTAATCAGCGTGGACGGCAAAACACAGGGTCGTATAGTATATGGGCTTTCTGCGATACGTAATCTAGGAGAGATATTTGCAGGCGGTGTTATCACTGAACGGGAAGCCAATGGACATTATTCATCTTTTGTTGATTTTGTCGGTCGGATAGATCTTGAGTTAATCAACAAACGTTCCTTTGAGTCTCTCATCCTCGCTGGTGGTTTTGATTCTCTGGGTTATTCGCGCAAAGGCCTTTTGCAAGTTTGTGAACGCATAGTCGATATCATCGTCCGGCAACGCAAAGAAAAGGCTGCAGGAGTAATGTCGTTGTTTGGTGGTGACGACACAAAAACGACTTTCGACTCCATGCCGTCGATCTCAGATGAAGAATTCGGACGTATAGAACGTCTAGCCCAAGAAAAGGAATTACTTGGATTCTATCTTTCCGATCATCCACTATCAGGATTCGAAGCATATCTTCAGGCTAGAACAAATGTTACCATATCTGACCTCACGGAAGCCAATGAAGGTGACTTTCGTTCGGTAGGGGGTGTTATTACTCGCCTTAAAACACGTTACACCCGTAAAGGTGAACTGATGGCCACTTTGTGGCTGGAGGACCTTGTTGGTGCCTTAGAGGTGGTGGTATTCCCCAAGTGTATGAGCGTATATGGGTCAAAACTTGCTGATGATGCTGTGGCTATAGTGAACGGCAAGATCAGCCTAGACGGAGAAAGTCTTCGGCTATATGCCAATGAGATTGATATCGCCACTGACGTAGATGTTGACGAAAGCAACAAAACCGCATTACAGCAAAAGCTTCTCAAGATATGGCTTGCCCCTGAATTTCATCACGACAACTATATGAAGCGCATCAAGGAAATGTTCGTAGAACACTCCGGTGAAGTGCCTGTAGAACTACATCTTGGATTTAGCGGTAAAGTAGCTCGACTATCCAATGAATATGCCGTGAATAACAGTCAAAACCTAAGAGGTGAACTGGAAAGCTTGCTAGGTGACGATGCGATTGTTTCCGCGGCAGGATGAGAATGTGCCGGTATGCTTATAAACGATACTAGCTGTACTTTCTTTGCCAGGTGATTTGTCGCGGCAGGATGAGAATGTGCCGGTATGCTTATAAGCTGTTGGATATGGTCTATGTGGAAAGATTGCGAAGCGACTTGAAGACTCAAGTCGACACATTGAAACTTCGGCGATCTCAGGGTTGAAGTCGATATGTCAGGCAAAGGGAAGCGGATGACAGCGACGCAGATTAAGACTGAGACCAAAAATTCCACTTATTTGAATCAAGCCTCATTGGAAGAGATAGTTGAAACGTGTGTTGAATCACCGAATGGTTTCAACATTGACTTCTTGGCTGCACAAGCTGATCACTGGGTGTTGGTGACAACCGTACGAGAAGCGGACGAACTAAGAGGATTCTCATTCTTCACGTTGGACAGAATAGGTGGTACGCCTTGTGTTTTGGTGGGCCTTGCCTATATTTGTCGCACCGATACTCGTAGTATTGTGTTGGCTAACATCGTTAACGATCAGATGCGACGCGCTTCATTGTCGTTTCCTGATGAAGATGTACTTTTCAGCACACAGATCAACAACTCAGGAGCTTTTGAAGTTTTTGATCTTTTTCACAATGTTGTTCCTAGACCGGATTTTAACCCTACAGGTGAAGACCGAGCTTGGGGTAGGCGTTTAGCTAAACGTCTGGGCATTTCAATGTTCAGTTACGAAGATCGCTCTTTTGTCGCTCGTTCCAAACAACTTCCTCCCGTAGTGTTTGATCATGTGAGCATAAAACCTGCAGTGAACGCATTGGATACAACCTCGTTGCTGGAAAAACTCGAGCAATCCGATGGTGATACGTTGATAGTACACGGTTGGGCAAAAGCTGAGCAGCTGGCAAAACTTACCGTTGTACTGCCTGAGCAGCCTTCGTAAGAATGAATATCCGCATCTACGGCACATTGCAGTATGTGCTAGTGGATGTTGTTTAGGTGACTGTTACAGACGAGTAGGTGTGGTGGGTTTGATTGTGTGCGGCTTATTGGGTGTGGGGTTGGCGTGGACTAGTCAAAGCAAGTGTTGAGTTGTTTTCGGAGTTCCTCAACATCGGCTGTGGGAGTTTGGCAGGAAAAGTTTCTGCAAACGTAAGCGTAGCCTTCTTTGCGAGAATGCCATAGTGGCGACTTGTAAGGTTCGCCCCAAGCTAGAACTGTGTTAGGTGAATAGAGAACTTGTACGGCTTCCACCAAATCAGGTCGATCCCCGACTATAACAACTTCATCCAGCCCTCCTGCTGTCATATCAACAGCTTCGAGCATTCGCCCGAACGTCGTTGGATGAGTGACACTCACCTCGGTTAGTCGCTTTACAATAGCATCAGCATGGCTGGAATAGCTGCTGTTCCCGCTGAGCCTTGCAAGCCTTAACAGGCCAGTCGCAGCTGAAGACTGAGCTGATGGGGTAGCGTTGTCGAAAATGTCCTTCGGACGTGTGATGAGCTTTTCGGCATCCTTTCCTGTTGTGAAAAAGCCAGGAAATGATTGGTCGGCAAATAGAGTAATGAGACTATCAGCGCACTTTCTGGCTTCGTTTATCCAGGTAGCCTTACCTGTTAGTTCAGCTAGTCGGGTGAAGGCGTCTACCAAGGCTGCATAGTCGTGGGCGTAAGCGAGATGGCGAGCAGCCTCTTTGGAGTTTTCATTGCCTGTAGGCGAGTTTTCTTTGTGTCCAGGCTGCCAAGAACGCAACCAACGACCATCCGAGCGACGCGAGCAGCTCAACAAGAATTCTCCATTCGCTACCGCAGCATCATGCCATTCGGGTGTTCTTGTAGCTGCTGCTGCTTCACACAAAGTGGCTAGCATGAGAGCATTCCACTCTGTGAGTACCTTATTGTCGAGGCCTGGTCGAACACGTTTTCTGCGATGTTCAAACAATGCTGCACGTGCCTGATCCACTATCGTTGGGCGCATTAACTCGCTCCCCAGTGGTCGATGTAAAATGTTTTTGCCTTCAAAATTGCCTTCAGTAGTTACAGCCCACCATTCCACAGCTTCTTTTGCCGCTGTTTTTCCTACTGCAGCACCGACCACATTTTCTATTTCTGACTTTGACCACACATAATACCGCCCTTCCACTCCTTCAGAGTCTGCATCTTCAGCAGAACAGAATCCTCCTGCGCTGAGTCGCAAGTCTCGTAATACATAGTCGATGGTTTCATCGAGTATCTGTCGATAAGCCGAATTACCTGTCGCTTGCCAGGCATGTAGATATGTACGCGCCAATAGGGCGTTGTCGTACAGCATTTTTTCAAAGTGAGGTACTAGCCATTGTCGATCTACTGAATAACGAGCAAAACCACCGCCTATATGATCCCAAATACCGCCAGAGGCCATGCCATCAAGGCTTATGCAAACGCCCTCCAAAAGAGCAGAATGACCGATTTTATCGTAAATGCGCAGAGCAGCATCCAGTGTCATGGCACCGGGAAACTTTGGGGCAATACCAAAGCCACCCCATTCGAGATCGAAAGCAGCAACAATATTGTGGCTGGCTTGTCTTAGTAGTTCTTGGCCGGAAGTAGTATCTGAGGTGGTTTGTTTTCGAGGGGGTTTATTGTCAGCGATATCTATGGTGTCCATAGTGTGAGCGGTTTGTCGAATGACTGCGGTTAGTGAGTCAGCTTGCTTTTCTATTTCAGGCCTTCGATCGGTCCAAGCTTCATCAACAGCTGTCATCACCTGTCGAAATGAAGGCATCTGTTGGTGGGGTTGATGGGGATAGTATGTGCCACCAAAGAACGGTCGTCCGTCAGGAGTGAGAAAGACTGTCATTGGCCAGCCACCTCGGCCTGTCATAGCCTGAACAGACTCCATGTAGATGGTGTCTATGTCAGGACGTTCTTCACGATCGACTTTGATGTTCACAAAAAGCTGATTCATCATTTTCGCTGTGTCAACGTTTTCAAAAGATTCGTGGGCCATCACATGACACCAATGGCAGCTTGAGTAACCCACTGATAACAGAATGGGCCGATCACGTTCAACTGCCGCTAGAAATGCTTTTGATCCCCATGGATACCAATCAACAGGGTTGTCCATGTGTTGACGAAGATAGGGGCTCGTTTCTTTGCTGAGTCTGTTCATGTGGTGTTCCTAACGTCAAAAACGAGTATTCATTTGAGTCATTTGTTGGCTGATTGGCTTATTGTTGGCAGACTAACGGATATGAACAGTAAAACACGTGTATTGGTGGTAGATGATGAATTGTCGTACTGTGAAGGTTTGAAGGTAGCACTGGGAGCTGAGGGGTTTGTTGTAGATGTAGCAGCTGACGGCGAGCAAGCACTTTCTATTTTTGATGCCAGAAACCCTGATTTAGTGTTGCTTGATGTGATGATGCCACGACTATCGGGTCTGGATGTATGTCGTCGCATTCGGGCGAAGTCTGATGTTCCTGTGATTATGGTGTCAGCTCGTAAAGATGAAGTCGACACTGTGGTAGGACTCGAAGTCGGAGCTGATGATTACATAGCCAAGCCATATCGGCTGCGTGAACTTATAGCTCGTATCCGCACGGTTATACGTAGAGCAGGGGTAAGACAAGCTCAATCCGAGCAAGTCTCAAAATTACAGGTTGGTGACGTTGTCTTGGATCGTGACCGCCACAGTGTGAAGGTGCTGGGGAAAGAAGTTGAGCTGCCACTCAAAGAATTCGAATTGTTGGCATTGCTCATGCAGCATGCTGGTTTTGTGGTAACCCGCCAGAGGCTCATTGATCGAGTTTGGGGTTTCGATTATGTGGGCAACACGAAGACACTCGATGTCCATATCAGACGGTTACGGTCACGCATTGAAAACGATCCTAGTGAACCTGAACTTATAGTCACCATAAGAGGGCTCGGCTACAAGTACGTTGCATCCCAAGGACATTAGCTTGTTTGCGGTTGAATGTGATGACGTGAAGGGCCGCAAATCGCTGCTGATACTGTTTCTTTTAGTGTTGCTGTTACGATAATTCGTAATTTATGGAAAATGTATGTTCTTAGGGGTTGATGTTTTAGTGCGGGGGCTCTACTATTGGCACTCGACAGCGGTGAGTGCTAATAGCGTGTGCTGAACAGCTGAGGTAGAACAGACTGTAACTGGCAGTTACATGCTGATACATTTCGCTTAAGTCGCGGTTTTAAGTCTTAGTGGCAGCATTATGTGGCCATGAAAACAAACCGGTAACAACAATTATCAACATATTGACAAAGGAGAGTCCGGAGGACATATGAACTTGCAGCCATTAGAGGATCGTATAGTAGTACGGCCCAGTGATGCTGAGGAGACCACCGCTAGTGGTCTCGTTATTCCCGACACAGCCAAAGAAAAGCCTCAGCAGGGTGAAGTTTTAGCTGTCGGCCCTGGTAGGCGTTCTGATCATAACGGTGAGATTATCCCGGTTGATGTAGCCCAAGGCGATGTAGTGGTTTATTCAAAATATGGAGGTACTGAGATCTCAGTAAAAAATGAAGATCTACTGATTCTCAATGCCCGCGATGTACTAGCAAAATTGGACTGAGGTTAACCAATGCCGAAAATATTGAAATTCAACGATGAGGCTCGCCGTGGCCTTGAAGCAGGAGTAAATAAGCTTGCCGATACAGTAAAAGTGACTTTGGGACCGAAAGGTCGCAACGTAGTTCTCGACAAAAAATTTGGTGCTCCTACCATTACCAACGATGGTGTGTCTATAGCTCGTGAAGTTGAACTGGAAGACACTTTTGAGAATATGGGTGCACAGCTTGTGAAAGAGGTTGCCACTAAGACTAATGACATAGCAGGCGATGGCACTACCACGGCTACAGTGCTGGCTCAGGCAATAGTCCATGAAGGTCTACGTAATGTGGCCGCTGGTGCCAATCCCGTAGGTTTGAAACGCGGAATTGAGGCCGCAGTTGCAGCAGCAGTTAATTCGTTGGCAGAGCAAGCTGTTCCTGTATCCACCGACAAAGCGAAGGTGCAATCTGTAGCAGCTATTTCTGCAGCAGATGCTGACGTGGGGGAAATTCTTGCCGAAGCCTTCGACAAGGTCGGTAAAGACGGGGTTATAACGGTAGAAGAGAGTAACACTTTTGGCATGGACCTCGATTTTGTAGAGGGCATGCAATTCGACAAAGGCTATTTGTCGCCTTATTTTGTAACCGATCCTGAGCGGCAGGAAGCCGTACTCGAAAATCCTTACATTCTCTTGAACCAAGGGAAGATCACTAGCGTGCAGGATTTGCTTCCAGTGCTTGAGCAAGTAACAAAAACCGGCAAGCCATTGTTCATAGTTGCTGAAGATGTTGAGGGTGAAGCACTCGCCACTCTTGTGGTCAACAAAATTCGTGGTACTTTCAATTCTGTAGCGGTGAAAGCTCCTGGCTTTGGTGAGCGTCGTAAGGCGATGTTGCAGGATATAGCTGTATTGACTGGTGGTCAAGTCGTGGCAGAAGAAGTTGGACTTAAGCTCGATGCAATTGACATATCGTTGCTTGGTTCTGCTCGCAAAGTGATCGTCACGAAAGATAACACTACCATCGTTGAAGGATCCGGCAATGCAGCCGACATCGAAGGACGTGTCTCCCAAATCAAAACAGAGATTGACAACTCTGACTCGGACTGGGATCGCGAGAAGCTACAAGAAAGGTTGGCCAAGCTAGCCGGTGGTGTCGCTGAAGTTCAAGTGGGTGCTGCTACGGAAGTAGAACTCAAAGAGAAGAAGCATCGCATCGAAGATGCCATTTCAGCTACCCGAGCAGCTATTGACGAGGGCATAGTAGCAGGAGGTGGAACTGCTTTACTGCGTTGTCGTCCTGCAATTGCAAGTGCAATTGAATCACTGAGTGATGATGAGGCCACAGGTGCACGCATGGTTTATGATGCTCTGTCTGCACCCACCAGCCTTATCGCAGAGAATGCAGGGTATTCAGGTGCTATTGTAGTGCGCGAAGTTGAAACTGCAGAAGGCAGCAACGGTTTTAACGCTCTGAACGGCGAAACGGAAGACCTTATTGAGGCTGGCGTGATTGATCCTGTTAAAGTCACAAGAGCAGGATTGCAAAATGCGGCTTCGATTGCTGGCTTAATGCTTACTACCGAAGCTCTTGTAGCGGATAAGCCTGAAGAAAATCAGCCCGCCGCAGCTGGTGGTGCTGACCCAATGGGCGGTATGGGTGGCATGATGTAAAGCCCAAACCGTTACCGAAACGGGATAAGCCCGGGCTGTCAAGGCCCGGGCTTTTTGTGTTTTTGTAAGGATTGGTAAGATTTTTGTTTTTGTGAGATTGTTCAACCCGAGCTTTTCCGGGAAAATTGTTCAAGAAGTTCTTTGAACTTTGGAATCTGTTCAAAATCCTGCTGTGCCAGTAGGATCTGGAAGAGTGGTCGTGGTTGTGGTAGTTGTGGTAGTAGTTGGTATCACACCAGACCCACAGTCTTCGCCCACACCTACGTAGTGTGCGTGGATTACATGCCAAGGTGATTCTTTTCCAATGGCGTTGAAAGCGGTAACCGAAACTCGTATCGGCACATTTACTGGCAGTGATTTGATGGCTGCAGCCCAGCGGGTATTATCAGCTCGTGTGGTGTCCACTTCCGACACTGGTATAGTCCGGTTGGTCTTGAACGCTCCACCGTCAACCGACACGTAAAGCCGCACTTTATTGACATTGGTAGTCTCAAGAGGAGCATCCCATTCAATCAGCAGTTCACCTTCATTTTCACCCGCTAAGCAGGTCAGGTTGAGAGGGACAGGTGGAGGTCCAATACCTGCGCCAGCAAGAAGGGAAGTAGTTGTAGTGGTTGTGTTCACATCTTGAGTTTCTTCGTCTTCAGTCAACGTGGTTGTTGTGGTGCTCTGGGTCGTGGTTGTTGTGGTGCTCTGGGTCGTGGTTGTTGTGGTGCTCTGGGTCGTGGTTGTTGTGGTGTTGTCGTTCTCATCCTGGGTTTCTGGATCAGTCGTAGTGCATCCTAAAAAAATTAGGACAGCCGCAAAAGCAGTCACTCCAAATATCCAAGATTTCATAACAGTTTCCTTTCTTACCACACAGTACATTTCTTAAGTTAGCAGATAGATATGAATAAAGTATATGAAATTTGTCACGTGAACACAGAGATAAAAAACAGCTTAACCGTGTCTGATCGCCGTAACGCACTTTGCAAGATGCTAACTTGCGATGATCCTGCTGCCGCACTTCGGGAGGCTGTTGACAATAGATCGATGGAGAAGATAGTGCCAGAATTCTGCAGCTTGAAGATGCGACAAAATCCCAATTGTCGTCACAAAGATGTGCTTGCGCATACTATTGAGGTTGTGGCTATGACACCTAGTGATCTAGTAGTCAGGTTAGCCGCTTTTTTTCATGACATAGGCAAGCCTCGAACACGCCGTTATACGGAAGGTGAGGTAACTTTTCGCCATCACGAGATCGTTGGCTCCAAAATCACCGAAAAACGTCTTGCCGAGTTAGAGTTTGATGAGGATATTATTGAAGATGTCACCGAACTAGTACGACTATCGGGGCGTTTCAAAGGTTACGATTCTGGGTGGAGTGATTCTGCCGTGCGGCGTTACGCCCGGGATGCAGGACATCTATTGGGTTCTTTGAACCAGCTTGTTCGTGCTGACTGCACCAGCCGGAATCCTCGCAAACGTGTTAGACTTCGCGAGTTGGTGGATGACTTAGAACACCGCATCGCCCTTTTGGCTGCAGCAGACAGAAAAGCAGCGGAACGGCCGCAGATAGATGGTAATGCTGTGATGGCTCATCTTGGTGTGGGGCCAGGACCTCATATAGGTAGAGCTCTAGCTTGGTTGTTGGATGTGCAGAAGGCTTGCGGCGAATTGGAGATCGATGATCTGCATGCCCGCTTAGATGTTTGGTGGGCTGAGAATCGTGCTGAATTCGAATAGCTGGGTGGCAGATTTTGATTGCCTGCCTACCTGCAGTGTTTCCTAGTTTCTATGTTTCTATCTGCATTGTTTTGTGTATCATGAATCTAATTGTTTTGCATTTCATAGTTCACTAACATGTACGCAAACAAATACTTAAGGAGAATGTAATGACCTACCGAGCTGAGTATATATGGACGGATGGTGTGGAGCCTACGTATGGTATTCGAAGTAAAACCAAAATCATTCGTGATGACGAAGAGCCGCCCATATGGGGGTTTGATGGTTCGAGCACCAGTCAGGCCACGGGTGATAACTCGGATGTAGTGTTGAAGCCGGTTTTCACGTGCCCTGACCCTCTTCGTGGGCAAAATAATATTCTTGTATTGTGCGAGACCTTACTTCCAGGGGAGATGTCGCCCCACCCCACTAACACACGCGCCCAAGCACGCATGGCCGATGAAAAATATGTCGACCACAAGCTGCTGTTCGGGTTGGAGCAAGAATACACTTTGCTACGCGACGTTACTGCAAAATGGCCGGCAGGCTTTCCCGAATCAGGTTATCCCGGCCCACAGGGCCCCTATTATTGTGGAGTCGGTGTAGGCCGTGTTGTTGGCCGTCAATTGATTGAAGAGCACACCACCGCGTGTATTCAGGCAGGTCTTGGCATAGAAGGCACAAACGCTGAGGTAATGCCAGGTCAATGGGAATTCCAAATCGGACCTCTAGGTGGAGTAGAAGTGGGTGACCATGTTTGGATAGCTCGTTATCTGCTTTGTCGTATAGCTGAGGACCATGGTTTTGTTGTGTCTTTGGATGCCAAACCGATACGAGGTGACTGGAATGGTGCGGGTATGCACACCAACGTGTCTACCCAGTCGATGCGAGAGAATTATGATGCCATTATTGCTGCTTGTGAGGCTTTGGGTGCACCCGGAAAGCCTGAAGAGCATATTGCAGGGTACGGTGACGGCATTGAATTCCGTTTGACCGGTGCACATGAAACCCAGCGTTACGATACTTTCTCTTACGGCGTTTCCGATCGTGGTGCTTCGATAAGGATCCCTTGGCAGGTGGAGCAGAATGGCAAAGGATACATCGAAGATCGACGTCCCAACGCCAACGCCGACCCCTATGTTGTTACCGCTTTGCTGACCAATACTTTGGGTGAAGCACTCAGCTCGTAAACTCAGCCCACAATTCTTGTCTCTGGCTTTGGTTTCATAATGCCTTAGGCATTAGGTGGTTTTCTTTAATGGTGGATGCGCTGAGAATAGCGATTTGCCAGTTCAACCCAACGGTTGGTGACCTGTCCGGTAATACTGAACAAGCTTTGGCCATGCTAGCCCAGGCTGAGGATGAAGATGCTGATCTTGCGATTTTGCCTGAGCTGGCCATTACCGGTTATTCTCCTGAAGATCTAGTTCTAAGGCAATCGTTTGTAAAGGCAAGCCGTGCTGCTTTGCAGTCTTTTGCAGCGGCCACACGTAGCTGTGCGGCAATAGTTGGTTTTGTGGATTATGCGGGCAATTCACAGTGTACGACAGGCACTGAGAGCACGAGGAGCGCGGTTTTGAGTGTTAATGCCGGACACGTCATTTCTGCCTACAACGCGGTGGCCGTATGCGCTGATGGCCGTGTACAAGGAGTTTACCACAAACGTTACCTCCCAAACTATGGCGTGTTTGATGAGGTACGTCAGTTTCGACCTGGCTCTAGCCTTACGCCTGCCTTGTTTGATATAGCTGGTGTTGTTATTGGGATAACGATATGTGAAGATGCCTGGATAGTAGATGGCCCGTTGCAACAGCTAGCGGAAGCTGGAGCCCAGCTGGTGGTAAACGTGAGCAGTTCGCCATTTTATGTCGGCAAGCAGGCAGTACGAGAAGAAGTGATAACTCAGCAGGCATCTAGGGCGGGTATTTTTGTGGTTTATGTCAACCTTGTCGGTGCTCAAGACGACCTGGTTTTCGATGGAGGGTCTTTTGTCGCGTCTGCTGATGGTTGCGTAACCGTGCGCTGTGCTTCCTTTAGCGAACTGGTAGAAGTCTTTGACGTTGACTTACTACCTCCAAGGTCCGCTAGTGCGGCAAGTGTCGACACAAGTTTTGTTGCGGCTGAACCTCAAACCAAGCCGGCATTGAGTGTGGTGAAACCGAATTCAGCAGCACAGACCGACTCGTTTGTTTCTACATCTGTTGCGGCTGTGACTGCTGCTAAGACAAAAGCAAAATGCGATACCCGAAAACCCGGGTCTCTTCTCGAACTCTTAGATCGCAATTCGCAGTGTTGGTCGGCTCTGGTGCTCGCTACTACCGATTATGTGCACAAGAACGGATTCACCGATGTAGCTGTTGGCTTATCGGGTGGTATTGATTCTTCGCTGGTGGCGACCCTAGCAGTTGATGCTCTAGGATCTGAGCATGTTCACGGCATATTGATGCCATCATGCTATTCGAGTGATCACTCCATGGTGGATGCTCAGAGGTTGGCGGATAATCTCAAGATAGAAACCGAAGTGATCGACATAGAACCTGCACATCGAGAATTGGCAGACACATTGTCACAAGCGATTGCGTCACTTGGCTCGGGCTCGGTTGGCCTGTTGGCAGGCGGGCACACGGATCAAAACATACAAGCACGCATCAGGGGCTTGTTGCTTATGGCTTTAGCCAATGAATACGGTTGGTTGATACTCACTACCGGCAACAAAAGTGAACTAGCCGTCGGCTATTCTACCATTTATGGTGACACTGCAGGTGCTTACGCAGTGATTGCGGACTTGTGGAAGTTCCAGGTTTACGAGTTGGCCTGCTGGCGCAACTGTCAATCGGAATATGAAATTATTCCAGATGAAGTTTTGAAAAAGCCTCCTTCTGCTGAACTAGCTCCCGGTCAGCGCGATGACCAAGCTCTACCTGCCTATGAAGTGCTCGATCCGATATTGCGTCTCTATGTTGAGGAACGTTGTTCAGTGTCTGAGATACAGGCTTTGAATATAACTTCTTATGCTGATGTGAAGCGGGTGTGCACCTTGGTTGATCTCGCCGAATATAAACGCCGTCAATCTCCTTTAGGGCCACGTTTGACTCAGCAAGCTTTCGGGCGTGACCGCCGTATTCCTATTGTCAATCACTATCGGTAGATATTGTTGCGACCCCCACCGATTAGGGGTGGAAGCCTTATAGGATTAGGAGTATTGTAATCAACCCGCAAGTGTGGTCCACGCCGAACACCCCAGCGGCATAGAAGCCTTATGGGATTAGGAGTATTGTAAGCTATGTCATCTTCAGTGGTGAATCCAAGGCTCAAAAAAGCTTTAAGTCTAGAACTTGACAATCTCGCCAATGCGGTTATCGCCTTAGCCGAGGTCAATTCTGGTTCCTACAACATTTCAGGAGTCAACGAATGTGTGGAACGGCTGGCGCATCAGCTTGAGCCACTCGAACCGGACACTATTGAAATCATACAGTCAGGACCTTCACCGGTTGTCGACCAGAAAGGCTTTCAAGTCGAATATCCGGTTGGAAAGACATTACGTGCACGCAAAAGACCTGATGCACCGTTCCAGGTTTGCATGTTCGGGCATCTTGATACCGTATTCGATGCCGAACATTCGTTTCAAACAGTTACAAGGAATGGTACCAGACTTAACGGTCCTGGCGTAGCGGATTGTAAGGGTGGACTTGTTGTGGCTACGGAGGTTCTGCGCTACTTGGATCAGACTGATTGGGGTTCTGAGGTCGGCTGGGAGTTTTTGGTCTTACCTGACGAGGAAGTTGGTTCGGTGGGGTCTAAACCATTTCTTGCTGAAGCAGCTCGACGTTGCGATATCGGCTTGGGTTTTGAACCAGCACTTATCAGTGGGGATATAGTAGTAGCCCGTAAAGGTATACTCAACCTTTATGCGGTAGTACGTGGAGTGGCATCACATGCTGGACGGTCACGCCATGAGGGGCGTTCGGCGATCAGAGGTTTGGCTGCGTTGACCGGTGTTTTGGAAACCTACAACGAGCAGCCGGGTATAACATTGAATTGTGGTTGGATCGAAGGGGGAGGCGCACTCAACACTGTTCCTGATTTTGCTATCGGTGGATATGACGTTCGTGTGTCGACGATGGAAGATAGAGAATGGATTCATGCTAAGGTAGCTGCTTCAGCTAATGCGATCGCTGAGATACACGATATTGAAGTTGAGACGTTTTGGCCTTCGGAGAGACCGCCGAAAACGCGCACTCCAGAACTCGAGAGACTTGTTGAAGATGTATGTGAGTCTGCAGCAGAGATTGGCGAGGTGGTCGCAGCTGAAGATTCCGGAGGGGCTAGTGACGGTAATGATCTTGCCAGTTACGGACTCACAAACATCGACAACCTTGGAATATGCGGAGGTGGGATACACAGTGACCAAGAATTTGCTGATGTTGCTTCTATACCGGTTCGAGCTGAGATCACAGCCCGAGTAATCAGACGTGCTAAAGAACGCCACCAGCGACATAGTTGAAAAAGCAGACGTAGTCACAAAGTCCGGCTACGTTTGAGTGCCAGTCGTCAGGTCAAAAAATTGAGAGAATAGGGCTACCAGTGAACGTCAGGTCATTATGAAAATGAAAATGCCCAAACAAACTTGCTGTTTTTTGATATTGGCAGTACTCGCTTTCTTGGTGATGTCATGTGGGGATGATAACCGAATTGATGACGGATCTGCTACAACATCAGACTCCGTTGACACATCGGCGGAAGAGCAACAAGATCTTGGTGAAACAAACCTGGATCCTGAAAATGATCCAGCCTTCAATGTGGATCTTACGCCACTCCCAATCGATGATCAGCTCTCGAGAGGCAGATTGGATAACGGACTGTCTTACTATTTGCGTTCTAACGATTCCCCCGGAAGTCAGCTTGAATTGCGTTTAGTAGTGAAAGCTGGTGCGCGTAACGACCCGAACGGAGCTGAAGGGGTAGCACACTATTTGGAGCATATGTTGTTTAACGGCACAGAAAAGTACCCTGGTAATGAGCTTTTGGAAGCTTTGCGTGATCTTGGAATTCAGGTGGGTCCGGATGTGAACGCCAGTACATCTCAAGATTCAACAGTTTACAGGCTAGTGTTGCTGGATGCGCAGCTCTACGAAACCAGTCAAGCAGAAACAGCGGATGAGACAGCGGATGATCCCCCTACCTACACCGCTTCCGCAGAGGTGGAACAGTTGTTTGACATTTTGGGCCAATTCATGTCGGCTGCTTCGCTTAATCCTGAAGACGTGGAAGCAGAACTCGGCATTATTCGTGATGAGTATAGATTCGCAGCAGAATTTAGTAGCAGTCAGGTTGCCAGATCAATCAATGAACTTTATGCATCAGGCACTCCCTATGAGGGTAAACACACGATAGGTACACTGGAGTCGATTGAATCCATGGACAGTGCAACTCTACGTGAGTTTTACAACACCTGGTACCAGCCATCCAATATGGCAGTAGTCGCTGTGGGTGACATTCCGGTCTCTTTGCTGGAACAACTGGTTCGTGACCATTTCGGTGATCTGGAAGACAACAGTCCCACTTTTTCGAGCTCAGAAGCTCCTAACAGGTCAGACACCACAGAAGACACTGCTGTTCATGGTTGGACAACTGCTGAAATAGATGAGTTCACAGCTGAAATCAATCCGGAGCCGGTTATTGAATCGTTGGTGATCGAAGAATCAGGCCCGGTTCGTGTTTCACTCGACTGGAGGGCTCCAGTATGGCCTGCTGGAACAGCTGGTGGCGAGTATCAGTACCTCGTAGAAAATCTTATTATCCGCATGCTTGCCAATCGTTTGTATGAAGAGTTCAACGCAGGTCGTTTGACAGTCCAAATATCTGCTCCTTACCTTACCCAGTTTTTCTATGCCAATGCTTTGCGTTTTTTCGGTATGAATTTTGGTGGAGTCGATCTAACCCGAGGTCTCACCGACATAATGTCGATATTGGAAGGAGCAGCGGAGTTCGGCTTTACACAACAGGAGCTGGATACAGCTGTTGAAGCTTTGAGGACTACCTTGAATTCTGCCATCAGAGCCGAACCTACACAGCAAGACTATACGTATGCCAATTCTTATACGGAGCATTTCATCAAAGGAAATTTCTTGGGCACACCCCAAGAGCGTCTCGATTGGTTTGAAACTCAGGTTGAAGAACTTGCTGTTGCTGATTTGAGTGAACACTGGCAATGGTTTTGGACTCATGCAGAGCCGATTATTGTGCCTTACGGAGAAAATGAGCTGGATGTTCCCAATGAGGAGGACATCGCAAAAGCTGTTGAAGCAGTTCAACCGCGCAAGAAACTACCTCCCGAACAACCGGTTGACACTCTCATGACCGCTCCCGCTCCTTTGCAACCGGTGTCATCGCAAGTTCTCGACCTGTTCGGTAATTACAGTACTTACGAATGGCAGTTCGAGAACGGAGCCAAAGTAATATTCACCCAGTCTAAAATTGCTGAAAACCTAGTAAATGTTCGCGCAACATCTTTAGGTGGTTATTTCAACACACAACCCGGCGAAGCGGGATTGAGTAGAGTAGCCGTGGAAGCGGTAGCCGGAAGTGGCTTGGGCGACCTCTCTGCCTGGCAGCTTGCCAATTATCTTGAAGGCTCCACAGCAGTAGTCGGTCCATGGGTCAACAGCACCACCGAAAGTATGGTAGGCCGTTCCTCTTCAGAAGACCTTGAAGATCTTTTCGCTCTTCTACACTTATATCACACTCAGCCTAGGGTGAGGCAGGCGGGTTTGTCTCGAGCGATAAACAACGCTAGAGAAAGAAATGTTTACGCTCGATCCAACGGACTTTCAGCTACTTTTTTTGCACATATAGAAGCCCGCAACCCTGGAAACCCCTGGTATCAGCTCCTGCCTTCAGAGGATCAAATCAACAACTCCACCCCAGAATCCTTGTTGGAGACCTACCAAAGCTACTTTGATGGTGTGGATGGTGATCTTATAGTTATGCTTGTGGGAGACACCGATGAAGCGACAGTAGCTGATTTAGCTGCCCGTTATATTGCTACTCTTCCTGCGGGTGAAGTTGACACTTATATCGATCGACGTTCACCGCATCCTGACGACGTTGTTCGCCAAGAGGTGCATTTGGCTAATCCCGCTGAAGCTCACGTTCGCATCAATTATGACAAGCTGATGGAATACACAGCGAAGCTTGTGGTTACAGTGGATGTACTTGAAAGCTTGCTGGGCGAGCAGCTCTTTTTGAGGGTGCGTGAACAGCTAGGTGATTCCTACAGGGTTTCAGCAGAACTTGTAATCACCCCACGCTTGGACACTGTTGTAGAACCTGAATTCTATGTTGGTTCAGAGTTCATATCATCAGGCGGTGCGGAGTCTTTGCAGGAAATCTACGATCAGATCATTTCTGTGATAACAGAGATTGCCGATACGGGGCCCACATCATCCAACTTTGAACAAGCAAAAAGCGTTGTAGCAGACAACTATCTATTAGTGAGCAATGAGGATCTTTTGGGCGTTCTGGATTTGCGACGCCAGCTTGGAGATTCGGAGCTTCCAACCCCGAGTCGTAAGCTACTGACCTTGCAGAGTTTAACTGTTGAGGATGTTCGAGCTTTGGCTGCAGATTTGTATGCGTCAGGCCAAAGAATCGAAGTCTTTGGATTACCCGCTTGATGCAGTACTTCTGATGGGATCCACTGATGTGTGGTTGAAAGCCTTCTGGGAGCCCGTGCCCGGCAATTCTGCAACTCAAAGAGTTTGTGCAGCCAAAGCCTTTCCAAGAGTCTCGAATAATTGAGAGTAAGGTATTGCAGAATAGTATAATACTTGACGACGTTGGGAAGGTTTTTCCTAATGGCAAAGAAGTGCTACGCGATGTGTCGTTTGTGGTAAATCCAGGCGAGTTCGTGAGTTTGGTGGGGCCTTCGGGTTGTGGGAAATCAACTTTGCTACGCATTGTTTCCGGCTTGTTGGAGCCCACATTCGGGACGGTGGAATCACACAGCGAACACATTGGCTACGTCTTTCAAGATCCCACTCTCTTACCTTGGCGAACAGTTGCCCAAAATGTGCGGTTATTCACTGAGCTTCATGGAATAGAAGCACGAGAGCGGCAAGCTCTTACCGCTGATGCCATTCAATTGGTCGGGCTTTCCGGTTTTGAGCACTACTATCCGAAAACACTATCCGGTGGCATGAAGATGCGCGTATCGCTAGCTCGCACATTGACGTTAAAACCTCCTGTACTGCTATTTGATGAGCCTTTCGGAGCAGTAGATGAGGTATTACGAGATCGTCTCAATGAAGAAACTCAGTCGTTGTTCCTTTCGGAAGGATTTGCCGGACTTTTTGTTACCCACTCGATTACTGAGGCTGTCTTCATGAGCTCTAAGGTACATGTTATGTCCGCTTCACCTGGGGCGATAATTGCCAGTTTTGATATCCCGTTTGAATATCCACGCGAACATGGTTTGCGCTTCAGCTCTGAATTCGTAAGTTTAAGCAAAAGTGTGTCGCAGGTGCTGAGAGCATCATAATCAGAGACTAGTCAATCGTTTGGCCGAGACATTACCGCCCCAATTCACAGGTATACGCTAGTCACAAGTAGTTATGACCGCACAAGTTGATCAGTTGGCTGACAAGGAACGTTTAATCGACTTTAAACAACTGTCCAGAGGTCGACGATTAGCCAGGCTGACATTGCCCCCGCTAGTGTTCGGTGTTTGCTTTCTTATTGTCTGGTATGCAATTGCGTATTTGGTTTTGGATGAAAAACGCCGTTTCCTTCTGAGTCCTCTGCATGAGGTATTACAAGTTGGTTTTTTCGACTGGGATAACTTTTCAAGAATATTGAAAGGATTGTGGTGGACTGGACGCGTGTCCCTTATGGGTTTGCTTATTTCCATCGTTATCGGTTGCCTGCTGGCAATGGCAATGAGTCAATCCAAACTGGTGGAGAGGGCTGTGTTCCCTTATATGGTTACGCTTCAGGCAATTCCGATACTCGCTATGGTTCCACTAATAGGGTTTTGGTGGGGTTACGGCCAATTCTCTAGAGTTATCGTTTGCGTTGTCATTTCTTTGTTTCCTATTGTTGTCAACACTTTGCTGGGCTTACAATCCGCTGAGCCGGAAATGCATGACATGTTCACTTTACATAACGCAGGACGCTTAACACGGCTTCAAAAGCTTATGTTTCCCGCAGCTTTGCCGGCAATGTTTGCCGGGTTTCGCATTTCAGCAGGTTTATCAGTGGTAGGCGCGATAGTAGGGGACTTTTTTTTCGGACAGGGTCCTGCTGGTTTAGGGCAGCTTCTCCGCCGATATGTCAATAACGTTCAAGGTGAAGAGCTACTAGCAACTATAATCGTGTCTTCGATTCTGGGTATCGTGGTGTTTTGGAGTTTCGGGCTGCTTCGCAAGATCGTTATCGGCAAATGGTATGAGGCAGCCTAAGAAAAGTCAAACCATGGAATGCTTTGAGTACCATTACAGTGGAATACCTCAAATGGAATACCTCAAAGACATCTAAGCAAACCTCTGCGGTAGGATATCATGATAGTGTGTTGGTTTGTGTGCAACGGTCTTTGTTCTTGTAGCACCTTATAACTTAATTCGGATAAAACTGTGAGAGGATCATACATGACTAACGATAGGACACTGGTTTGTTGTTTAATCACACTGCTGACTTTTGGCTTGATTATGGTCGCCTGTGGCGATGATGATGCAATCACGGACAACGACGGCAACATCGATGATAGCGGTGCTCAAGATAGTGACGAGACAGTCAAAAGAGGTGGTGGTAGAGCTACTTTATTGGCTCGAGAAGGTGAGCTTGCAGAAGTATGTCCTAATCCTCTTGTGATGCAAACAGACTGGTTTCCCGAGTCTGAGTATGGTGCCCTATACCATCTGATCGGCGATGATTACACTGTGGATGTCGATAGTAAAATGGTCAGTGGATCTATGCAGCTCAACGGAGTCGACCTTGGCATAAACTTTGAGATTCGTAGTGGTGGTCCGGCTATTGGCAATCTTCCGGTGGCAACCCACATGTATATCGACGATTCTATCCATCTAGGACACGCCAATACCGCTTCTCAGCTTTTACGTTGGGCTGACACTCCGCTGGTGTCGGTGTTGGCACCATTGGAGAAGAATCCGCAGATCATTATGTGGGATCCTGAGACGTATCCTGAAGTGCAAACTCTTGCAGAACTTGGAGATGCCGGTGTCACTATCAACGTATTCTCATCTTCCTTATACCCCGATGTGTTCATAGCGAAAGGAATTTGGTCTGTTGATCAAGTCGACCGATCATATGATGGTTCTCCAGCTCGATTTATTGCAGAAGATGGTAGTATAGCACAACAAGGTTTTGCGTCTTCTGAGGTGTATACCTACGAACATATTCATGAGGAGTGGGGGCGCCCGGTTGCATACCAGTTGTTGCATGATGCTGGGTTTGAAAGCTATTCTCAAACAATAAGTGTTCGCGAGGATGCACTTGAAACATTAACGCCTTGCCTGAGGAGGGTAGTACCGATAATGCAACAGTCTGTGATTTCATATGTCACCTCACCGGATCGAACTAATGAAATGATTGTTGACGCTGTTGAGCGATTTGAGAGTTTCTGGAAATATCAACCTGAACTTGCTGATTTTTCTGTACAAGCTTTAAAGGAACTCCAATTGGTAGGTAATGGCTCCGACTCCATAGTGGGCAATCTAGACGCTAGTCGTATCCAAGGTGTGGTTGATGCTATTCTGCAGTCAGAAATCATTGACAAGCTGCCAGACAACTTTTCAGTGGAAGATTTATACACGAACGAGTTCATCGATCCAGTCCTCGGCTTTTCAGACGCAAGCTGACTGACAAAACCTCATTGACAAGCAGAAGACCACGTTGAATGCTGTCTCTTCACAGCATTTTGCTATGTTTGAATCCTGAATGCGCTAATTCAGTGTAGAATGAGGGACTGTGACCACTGATCAATTTTCTGATTCGCTTCTACTGGATTCGTTAGGTGTTTTGCTTGCGGATTATAATCCTGGTAAGAACTTCGATGAGACTTTTCTGCCTGACGGTTCGGTGCGTGCTCTATATCAGCGCATAGTTGAGTGCTTTACCGCATTGGATGTATCCGAAATAAACCGGCTGGAAAGACTTGTTGATGAAGAGTTTCGTCGTCAAGGAATAACTTTCAATGTATATGATGACGAAGAAGGGACTGAGCGGGTTTGGCTTATGGATTTGTTTCCAAGGCTTATATCTGCCGTTGAATGGGGCAAGCTTGAAAAAGGTTTATCGCAGAGAATAAAGGCTTTGAATTATTTTTTAGCTGATATCTACTCGGGTGATTCCAACGTAATAGGTGATGGTGTTGTCCCTAGGTGGATGATTACATCTTCTGAAGGCTTCCAGCGTAGTGCTTCTGGTATTAGTCCAACACATGGAGCCCATTGCAATATTGCTGGGATCGACCTCGTTCGTGATCGTGATGGCAAGTATCGGATATTGGAAGACAACTTACGCAATCCCAGTGGAATCTCTTACGTAGTGGAGAATAGAGCTGCCATGGCTAAAGCTTTCCCGCGTCTTTTCAATCATTACACGGTAAAGCCTGTTGAACAGTTCGGCAAAATGATGCGTAACATGCTTGAGTCTATGACGCCAGCAGGTGTTGACTCGCCCCACATCGTTGTACTGACTCCAGGTATTTTCAATTCAGCGTATGCCGAGCATGTCTTTTTAGCTCGATTAATGGGTGTGGAGTTGGTAGAGGGTAGAGATCTGATGGTGGATGATCACACAGTTCATGCGCGCACTATCGAAGGCCTTGTTCCTGTAGATGTGATTTATCGTCGCGTGGATGATGATTACCTTGATCCTGTAGCCTTTCGGCCTGATTCTGTTTTAGGTGTTCCTGGTCTTTTAGGGGCTGTAAGAGCTGGAACGGTAACGATTTGTAATTCGATAGGCAATGGCGTCGCGGATGATAAGGCCGTGTATACCTATGTACCTGATTTGATTGAATATTATCTTGGGGAGAAGCCCATCATCGATAATGTGAAAACCTACAGGATGTACGAACCTGATCATTATGAGGAAGCTATTGAACGGCTGGATGGGTTGGTTGTCAAGCCGGTGGCCGAATCGGGAGGATATGGAGTGCTGATTGGCCCACATGCAACCGAGCAGCAGCTCAAGAAAGCCCGTGCTGCTATTGAAGCCGAACCACGTAATTGGATAGTACAGGATTTGGTAGAGTTGTCCAGTCTTCCAACTCTTACGGGTGAGCGGCTGGAATCGCGTCATATCGATCTACGCCCTTTTGTGCTGACCGGTGAGAGAACTGAAGTGTTTCCAGGAGGTTTGACCCGAGTTGCGCTTCGCAAAGGATCTTTGATCGTTAATTCTTCTCAAGGAGGTGGCTCCAAGGATACTTGGGTGTTGGCTTCGGAGACACCCGAAAAGGTTCAACACAAGACTCGATAAGGCACGAGGTCTGATAGGACAAACCAAAACTCAGGAAGTAGTAAGAAGAGTAAGAATGATTTTAGCGCGACATGCTGAGTCCATGCTGTGGGTGGGCCGTTACCTTGAAAAAGTTGAAACGACAGCCCGCTGCTTGGAATGTGAATCCATGTCGATTGTCCACCTCGAAACTTCAGAAGCTATGACAGAGTTGGAAAAGATCGTCCTAGTTTTGGGTTTAGAAGAAAAACTCCCCGAAATCCGGGCAATGACCAATAGTCACCAAGTGGCGACTTTTTTGCTGTCCGACCCTACGAATGCAGGCTCGGTCGTTTCTATGGCTGAATTCGTTCGAGAAAATTTGCGCACAGTTCGTGAGCGCATACCCATTGAGCTGTGGGAGGAATCCAACGCACTTCATTTGCAGCTTATGTCTGTTCGTTGTGGCTCTCCAATGACTTTTCAAGATTTTCACGATGTTTTTCTTTTGGTACGCCGTTTTTGTTTTTCTTTGAACGGTGTTCTCAGTGAGGCTATGGGTCGTGATGAAGGCCATTCTTTTATAGTCATAGGCAGAATGCTTATGAGGTCGATTTTTATTGTGAGCTTATTGCAGACAAGCCTATCCGATGCTCGAGGGAAGCCAGACCTTACTAGGCTACTGCGTCTTGCTTGCTCACTTCAGGTATATCGCCGTCGTCATGGACACAACCCCGACCCCGAGATAGCTGTTAAGTTTTTGTTGACAGCTCCTGAATATCCTGGTTCGGTTTTGTCGTCTTTGCTAAAAGCTGAAAGATGTCTTAACAATCTTCGAGTTGCTGCATCGGCTTTTCGACAATCTTGCCGTCATATCGGTTTTGTGCGGGCGCGACTCGAGTTTGGTGCTATTGTCAGCGAACTCGAGCTAGAAGGAACAGTCGCAGTCCTTCAAAACTTAAAAGCCGAGCTGGTAGGGTTATCTGAGGATGTTTTACGTGCCGTGCAGCCATCGGCTTCCATTCCTGCTGTGCGTTCACTGTATTTTCGACCTGGGCAACAAATTCATGATGATGAAACAACCGGTAAATGAAAGGTAGTTCAAGTGCGACTTGATATCCGCTATAAAATGCACTTTCGTTATGGGCAGGCAGTACAGGAATCTCACAACGAAATACGCATGAAACCTCGTGAGAATCGTTTCCAAAAAGTTATTTACTATAGATTGAGATCGAATCCGCCGGTTCGTTTATTGCAGGCGGTCGACTATTGGGGGACGTCAGTTGATCATCTTGGTATACGCTCATCCCATACTGAGCTTGAACTTCTGGCAGAATCCGCAGTAGAGACATCGCCTCGTCCTACACCAAAAAGCACGATCCGAGTTGAAGATTTATCGGAACCTGATTTTTATTCTGATTATTACGAATTTTTGATTCCCTCTGCTCATGTTCAATGGTCGCCTGATGATGTTTTCGTCAAGCAAGCCTCTGAAGTTGCTCGAGATTCCAATTCGTTATTGGAGATGGTTGTGGCAGTGATCAACGAAGCACGCAATGCTCTTGTTTATGTGCCAGATTCTACCGAAATCGGCATTTCACTCACAGAACTATTTGCAGGTGGGTCGGGGGTATGCCAAGATTTTGCGCATCTGGCTATCGGCATGTTGCGTAGTGTGGGTGTGCCGGCTTGTTACGTATCGGGATACCTATTCGCTGCTGATGAAACTCAACCCATAGGCAGTTTGCTAACAGATGTCTCAGCTATTGGCTCAACCGATGTCAGTGGTTCGGTAGCTGAAGCCGGGGAGTTGGGCTATACTACCTTTGGCGGGCTTGGTGGGGAACTTGATGAGGTACATGTGCAGACTCACGCTTGGATTATGGCAGCTTTACCGGGTCATGGTTGGTGGGCATTAGACCCAACCAATGGCAGCTTGGTGGGTGAACGCCATGTTATTGTGGGCTATGGTCGTGATTATGGTGATGTTCCACCGGTAAGGGGAGTTTACAAGGGCCCTACATGGTCTGATTCGGATGTTGATTCAGTGGTAATCATTGGCAGACAAGATACCAGTACCGAGGGTTGGGATCATTCGGTGCAAAATGCACCACCTCATATTGTGGTTCAATCCGGCTATAATCCTATTTGATCTTCTAGCTGTTTTTTGTATTTTTTCATGATGCGTCTTTGATTTTTTGCAGCTTTTTTGGGCTTGAATATGAACTAAACCCATGCGAACTTGAATAATAATCCTGCATAAGCTTGCGAAGGGCGATGCTGCAAGTATGAGAAGGTTTATAGGTTTTAATCTTGTGGATTCAGGTTGGTTGAGGGGGGCCGTCAATGCCTGAAAACCAACGTCGGGATGAGTCAGAGATCCGTGATCGGATGCACTTCTTAGGTGAGCAGATTAAGCGTCATCAAATACTCTATCATAAGGAAGATCGCCTGGAGGTCCCTGATATTGACTACGACAGGTTGGTGAACGAGCTAACAAGCTTAGAAGGGAAATACCCTCACCTGTCTGATTCTAATTCGCCCACGAAAAATATTGGCAGCGAACCGGACAAGTCTTTTTCGCAGGTTCACCATACGACACCGATGTTGTCACTACATAATGCTACAAGCATTGGTGAACTGCATGATTGGAGCCAGCGGATGATGCGTCGGCTTGAAAGTCAGGCTTCTGTCAAAACTAACGTTGCCTCTGCTGCAACGCCTGCCACTACTCTAGTGTCAGCTACTCCTGCCTCTAGCAGTTCTGCTGGTGCTTTAACCGATGAACCAGTCTTATCACCCGATGCCACCGAAAGTGCGATCACTGATGATGTTGCAGGTAACGCTACAAGTGAGATGGATGATGAGAGTCATCATCTCGGTGTTTACGCTGTGGAGTTGAAATTCGATGGTTTAGCGATTTCTTTGTGTTATGAGAATGGCATTTTGGTAAGGGCGTCCACTCGAGGTAATGGTCAGGTTGGCGAGGATGTCACAGAAAATGCCAAGGTAATCGGTGACATTCCAAACCGTTTGAACTCCGGTGCACCGGCAATGCTTGAAGTGCGTGGTGAAGTCTATTTGCGGTTGTCTGCGTTTAGAAGACTCAACGAAACCCAGCTTGCCAGGCAAGGCAAGACTTACGTAAATCCCCGCAACGCTGCTGCTGGTTCGTTACGGCAAAAAAATGCGAAGATCACCAAAGAAAGAGACTTGTCTTTTTGGTGTTATCAAATGACGACAGTGGAACATTCCGTTGAAGACGCAGCTGAAATACTTTCCCATATCGATGCTCTGAATTGGCTTGATTCGTTGGGTTTACCGATGAATGAGCATGCCCGTAAGGTAGACGGTCTAGCCGCGGTGGAAGAATACATTGGAGAGTTCACAGATCGTCGCCACGAACTTGATTACGAGTTTGATGGCATCGTAGTCAAGGTTGATGACTTTTCTATGCAGGCAGCTCTCGGTTCTGACGCAAAGGCACCACGTTGGGCTATCGCCTACAAGTTACCACCTGAGGAGTGCAGCACTCTACTCAGGGATATTGAAGTGTCGGTAGGCCCTACAGGCCAAGTCACCCCTTTTGCTGCTCTTGAGCCAGTGGTAGTGGGAGGAGTCACCGTAAGCACTGCTACGCTTCACAACGAAGATCAGGTTACAGCCAAAAACGTACGTCCGGGCGATACGGTAATAGTGCGTAGAGCTGGTAACGTCATACCTGAAGTTGCATGCTCCGTCCTCTCTGCACGGCCCGATTGGTCGAAACCTTGGGTATTCCCTCGAAGCTGCCCTGTGTGTAGCGAAAAACTACAGCGTGACAAAAGTGTGTCTGCTACTTTCTGTGTCAACTATGATTGCCCTCGTCAGATTCGTGGCAGGATCGAACATTTTGTCAGCCGAGGTGCTATGGACATAGAATTTCTCGGTGAACTCACCATTGACCTATTTGTAACAGAGGGCCTGTTAAGCGATCCCGCAGATATTTACTCGTTGGATTTCAATCAAGTGGCAAAGGTCAAAAATTTTGAAGCTTTAACGTTGGATGTTGTGAACGCTGCCATGAACAATGGTGAGAGGGAGGCTTCAATTCTGTTGTTGAGCCGTTTGGGCATTCCTAGTATAGGCAAAGGAAAAGCCACAATTTTGGTTTCCGCGTTTGCGACTTTGCAGGATTTGCGTGCTGCTTCACCCGAAGAGTTACAGAAAGCCAACGGTGTTGGTTCTAAATTGGCAGAGTTGATACGGGCATGGTTTGACAATTCAGAGAATCAAGCCATCGTTGATGATTTGTGTTCACAAGATGATCAACGGATATTGAACCGGTTGATGGTTATGCCGAGTTCGGAACCGCGTTGGGTTAAAAATTTGCGTAATGCTATTGAAGCTAGCAAACAACGAGGCTTGTCTCGGCTTTTGTATGCGCTAATGATCCCTGAAATTGGCCAAACCAACGCCGAAACGTTAGCCAACAGGTTTGGTAGTCTCGATCGAATTATTGCAGCATCGGAGGATGAGCTGACAGCAGTTGAAGGTTTCGGGCCGATAATCGCTAAGTCTGTGTATGACTGGTTTGCAAATCCGAGATCACTTCAGCTTATTGAACGTCTTAAAGCCGCGGGTGTTGACATGCAGGTAGCTACTTTGGGTGCGTTGAAAACGGATTCTTCTGGTGCGTTAGTTGCCGTTTTGGGCTCTGATTCGACTATATCGAATGCGCTGTCAGGTAAGACTGTTGTTTTGACTGGCAAGCTGGACGGCCTAACGCGTGAACAGGCGAAGACTGCTGTTCAAGCATGTGGAGGAAAATGCGCTACAAGTGTTTCTGCGTCAACTGCAATGCTGATCGCAGGAAGTAAGCCCAGTAAAATTAAGGTAAGTAAAGCCGTTACAGCCGGGATTAGGATAGTAAACGTAGAAAACAAAAACAATTTTTTCGAGTTTCTGAAAACCGGTCATCTGCTTGCGGAATCCATCGAGCCAGGATCATAAAACTTAGGAATACCATGGCCCGGTTTGCTGGCAAGGAAAGTTCGTCACGCCAAAAACCATCCATTGATGGTTTGAAGTATTGTATAGCACCCCCTTAAGGTTTGGCTAAGGCTCAGTGTCGATAAATGGCACTAGATCGCAGGTTGTTCTATCAGAACTATCAGAGATTGCGGGAGAATTGAGATGATATTCAACTTTTTTTAGTCCAGTATTTAGAGCCTGTTTAGGTTGTGTTTTCAGTGGTTGTCGTATGGTTTTAGCGGTATAATGAACTTGTGGTTTCTCTTTGTTTGGGCGGCGGTTTTTAGTGTCTGATTGTTCGAGTGTTCGCGGGGGGGGGGGGGTATGAGAGTTGGTTTTTTGGTGTTGGAT